>JAYTTM010000634.1:0-1432 GCA_043745055.1 Chitinophagaceae bacterium
CCCCAACCGCTGCTCAATAAAGATATAAAAAGTAAAAGTTAACAACCAAAGCCCAAAGGTGCTTGTCCTGCCCAAACCGAAGCTGAAAGTGAGCCGCAGCCGAAGATAACAACGTCATGCCCTGCTTGCAGCAATACCTTTGTTGTGCGTTCGGGCTTTGCTACTTGTTTGAACATGCATTGTGACACCTGTTTTGACAGTCGTGCCAACACTTCATCTCTTGACTATCTCTTGCTATTTCTTCTCCGAAAGTTGCTAAATATTTCTCTTTAGTTTTGACGAAAGAGTTTTTTAAATTAATAGCGTCTTGCTCGCCACCCATTCCGAAGTATGGGAAATGATGTAAGATGTGTCCAAAAACATTTTCACAATCTTGAGCATAAGCTCTTGTGTCCAAAATATGATAATGCCAAACCTTATCCATGATTTTGTTTGGCACAATACCTTTTCCGAATACTTTGCACAAATGCAAATATCTTTTGTATTCAATTTCTGCACTGTCGCATTGCTCAGGTGTCCAACCTTCTCCTTCTTCCACTTCTTGCATTTTCATTTTAATCATTTCAAGATTAATTTCAGCGACTGCAGGATCAATGCTTTTCATGTTTATTAGAAAAGAAATTCTCTCCAAACTGATTGGCTCTGGGTACATTAATGTTACTTGTTCCATTTTTTTGTTTTTAAGATTTGAAAATTAATTTTTAATCCAATACCGTTTTAAGTGGCGGTCTTTAGTTCCTTCAATCGGTGTCCTGCCATGAAACATTCTATAGTTGTCAATTATGAGAATGTCTTGGCACTTTAAATTTATTTTAATTGGTTGGGATTCTGAAACTAATTTTTGAAACTCAATAAAAGCAAAATTTTCTTTGTCACAGTCGTTTACCAAAGAACAATGAAATTGTCTATTGCCATTTTTATCAATTTCTACAAATGGATAACTGCTTTTATCGTCTGGGAATATCTTATGTTCAAAAAGTTCAATTGTTTTCAAATTTTCTTGCTGTTCAATAGGAAGTTGTAAAAATAATTTTTCTGCGTTAATTAATAAACTGTCTCCACCCAAATCTGTTTGCTTGTAACAATACCATGCTACAAATTTTGCACTGTGATGGTCTGTATGAAAGTCAATGCCAAATGCAGTTGTAACTAAACCTTTGCTCTCTTTTTTTACCACAACATCTGTTGTCATAATTATCTCTCCAAGAGAATTTAATATTTCTTGCAGTTGTTTCTCACTTTGATTTGTCAAATGAACGTAGCCTTTTTCTTTGAGTTCGTTTGTCATTGAGTTATTTTGTTCGAAGTCGTGGGGAGTTTCAGTAGCCTGACGCACAACGGTCGGGTATTGCTGCAGGCAGGGAATTCATTGCTGTGTCTGCCCCCAACCGCTGATGAATAAAGATATAAAAGTAAAAGGTAACAAACAAAA
>JAYTTM010000635.1:0-5230 GCA_043745055.1 Chitinophagaceae bacterium
GTCAATAAAAATAGAAATATATGACGCTGCCAATAAAAAAATAAAAGACTTTAACGCCACAGCAGTAAAGGGATTAAACAAAGTGTACTGGCCTTTTAACATTAATCCGCCCAAGGTTGCTAAAGGTGGCTTTGTGGCAGGTTCCAGTGTGTTTTATTCGGGTCTTGTTGCACCAAGAGTTCCAGTAGGTAAGTACAAAGTGGTGTTGCTGGCTGGCGGCAAAAAGTATGAGCAGTTTATTAATATAAAAGCGAATGATGCCAAAGGCTTCAGCGCTAAGAATATTGAAAAATTGTACCAGCAATCCATGCGTTTGTACAGCTTGCACGAAAAGCTGTCAGTACTAGTAGATACTATGGACAAGACCCTTGCAACCCTTTTAAAAATTGACAACAAAACGCCGGCTAACCAAATTGCACTGGCATCACTTGATAGCATGCGGAAGGAAATTTTAGAACTAAACCGTAAAACTATTTTCTTTGATGAATTCAAATACCGTCGGCGCCTGAGTGATTTGTACTATGAAGTAGCTACTTCTTTAGAACCTTTATCAGCCAGCAAAGAAGGAAGTATAGATTTATTGGAAAAAGAGTTTATGGTATTTTACAACCAGTTTTATAATATTCTTAAAAAGAATGGGTAGTGTTATTAAAAGAATAAAATGACGGTTCGATTTGTGAATGGTGAATGGTGAAATATTGACCATTCAACAGTACAATTTACGTTTAACTTAACATTGAAAGTTTTGATATATTTTAATTTTATAAAATCGTTTGTTGATATTGATATTGGCAAACGATTTTTTTATTGAAATCATTTTCTGCAACTTGAGAGCTTACCATCAGATTAATCTTTTAAAATCAGTTAGTGATGAATTTTAAACCTTTTAATGTAGTAATCCGTCTTTTTTTGCAAATGCTGAAAGTAAATGTCAATTGTACAATTAGCTTTAGTAAAATTATTTTTTACACTTATTATAAAATAGTTTACGATTGAATGTGTTTTTACTTTTTATACAATATTTTTTAGTTTATAAAATTTTGCCAGTTACGTTTAAAAGCGCCTTTGCTGCTTTACAATGCATTGCCACTTTTCTGTTTGTAAATCTGGATATTAAAGACAGCAATCAGTCTTAAAAAATAATGAATATATTTAATTAAAAATTAGTATTCCGGTGAAGGTATTATTGGCCGATCATTCTTTTTTTTTAAATTTTTAGTGCCTGAAGTATTCAACGATATTAATTAGTTTTAAAAAAATACAATCATGTTATTTAGTAATCGCATCCTTGCTTTTTTGTTCCTGTTAATTGTAACTGGAGAATTTATATACTGTAAAAAACCAGGTAATACAGCTACACCGGTTCCACCGCCAACAGGTGGTGGGGGAGGCACTATTGATACTATAATCCAACCTGGTGTAGACCCATCAACAGCCAATACAATGGGCTTTTTCCTGGACGACTGGCAATCCAGAAGTTTTACTGCACCTTCTTTTACAGAGGCAGCGGTACCTGCCAGTTCGGGCAAAACGGTTACTGTTGATGCTACCAGTATTATTACCAAAATACCGCTATCAGAATTTGGTACCAATGCGGTTTGGTGGATGGGGCCAACCATTACTGAACCGGCGGCTTTAGTTCATATCACCAACCTGCATCCGCACATTATTCGCTTTCCGGGTGGTAGTAGCAGCGATGCATATTTTTGGAATGCTTTGCAAGGTGTAAATCCTGCTGATGCACCTGCTATGATTAAGGACAAAGATGGTGTTGATAAAGCACCGGGATATAATTATGGCAAAACAGATTACAACTGGCAATGCTCACTTGATAACTATTATACCATGTTGCAACAAACAAATAACCAGGGCATTATTACAGTTAATTATGGCTATGCCAGATATGGTACCGGAACAAACCCAGTTGCTGCAGCAGCGCATTTAGCGGCCGATTGGGTTAGGTACGATAATGGCCGTACCAAATACTGGGAAGTGGGCAATGAAAATTTTGGAGATTGGGAATGGGGTTACCGCATTAATACCGCACTTAATAAAGACGGACAGCCGGAGTATTTAACCGGTAACTTATATGCCAGCCATTTTAAAATATATGTTGATTCTATGAAAAAAGCTGCAGCAGAAATTGGTAAAACAATATTCATTGGTGCTGTAACGTACGATTCTCCTGCAACAGAAGCCTGGCTAACCAATACAGTTAAAACATGGAATAGCGGGATGATGTCGGGTTCCGGCAACAAGGCTGATTTTTATGTGGTACATAATTATTTTACACCTTATGATCAAAACTCTACTGCTGCAGTAATATTTAATTCGGCATTAACGGTACCTGGTCAGATGATGAATTATGTAACACAAACCTTACAAACTAATGGCGCTGCTATTAAGCCGGTGGTAATGGATGAATGGAATATGTGGGCCAAAGATTCTAAACAACAGGTATCCAATGCAAGTGGTGTTTTTGCATTATTGGTAATGGGCGAAGCGTTAAAAAATAAATACGGAATGAGTGCCCGTTGGGATATGATGAATGGCTGGAGTAACGGAAATGATCATGGTATGTTTAGTTCCGGTGATGAGCCAGGTGTTGGTAAATGGAGCCCACGACCCTCTTTCTATTACATGTATTATTTCCAGAAATTATTAGGCGACAGATTGGTTGCAAATACGGTAACTGGCACATCAGGTATCAAAGCATATTCATCAACTTATACATCAGGGCAGGTAAATGTTACATTAATAAATACGGCTGCTGCTGCCGAAGTTGTTGATGTACAAATGAAAAACTTTTATGCAGGCACCCGCTATTATTGGTACAATCTGGAAGGAGGAATTGACAATGGAGAGTTCTCCAGAAAAGTGTTGATAAATGGTGCTGGCCCGGTATTGGAAGCTGGTGGGCCTGCTGATTATGCCAGTGTAAAAGCCCGATCTGCAGTTACATCCGGTGGTATAAGAGTATTAGTGCCAGCAAGAGGATCGGTAATTTTAATTATTGATAAAAAATAGAATGTTGCTTGGAGATTAAGTATTCAGTTGAGTTGCAATTCTGAGTTGCACGCCTGAATTGCATGCCTGAATTGCACGGCTCTTCAGAGCCGTGATTAAAGATTTTATTTTCCGGGGCTTTAGCCCACATTTGGGCTAAAGGTCAGAGAAAATTTTGCTGATTTAATACCCTGTCCTAAAAAAA
The DNA here is from genome assembly GCA_043745055.1 of Chitinophagaceae bacterium. Taxonomy (GTDB): domain Bacteria; phylum Bacteroidota; class Bacteroidia; order Chitinophagales; family Chitinophagaceae; genus Ferruginibacter. Next base: position 3,212 of record JAYTTM010000635.1, read on the forward strand.
AATAGTTTAATTCTAACTAATAAATTACCCTTCCTAAAAATCAAATCAACTTAATCTTTACTTAAAGAGATTATCCGAGTAGTTCAATATAACTTATCATTTTGTTTACTCCTGTTTTGGTATAATAAGTTGTATAATAAAAGTTGAAAAAACATTTAATGTTCAATGGCTGGCGGATAACAGTGGAAATCCCACAGCTGAAGGAGCCCCGGCCATATCCTCTAAAAAGTGAGAGTTGACCGGGCTGTAGCCCAGCTTTTGCTGCGAGGACTTGCAACGGATAGCCGCAACTTAAGCTGATTGAAAAACTATGTTTTATAGCCCCTGATTACTAATCAGGTTTATTACTTACTGTGTTTTTTGTTAGGCAAAACTTGTGTTCGGAATTATTATTAAACAAACTAAATTTAACACAAATATTTGCTTGGGGAATTTGCCAAAATAAAAAAATATGAAAAAACCAATTGCCTGCCTTGTACTTTTAAATCTGTTTGTTTTGATAACTACAGGGCAAACCAGCGATAGAAAAACCCTCGATTTTAATAAAGACTGGAAATTTTATTTAGGTGATAATGCCAAAGCCAGCAAACCCGATTTTAAAGATGACAGATGGCGTAAACTAACGCTGCCACACGATTGGAGTATAGAAGGGGATTTTGATAAAAACAGTCCGGCGGGTACTGGTGGTGGTGCCTTAAATGGTGGTATTGGATGGTACCGTAAAATATTTGAGTTATCAGAAGATCAAAATGACAAGGAAATTTATATCAATTTTGATGGAGTGTATCGCAACAGCGAAGTGTGGGTTAACGGCTATTTTATTGGCAAACGCCCCAACGGATACATATCTTTTCAATACAATATTTCGGCTTTTGTAAAATTTGGCCATCAAAAAAATGTAATTGCAGTAAAGGTTGATAATTCGCCGCAACCAAATTCACGCTGGTATTCCGGCTCTGGAATTTACCGAAATGTATGGCTGGTTTCTACCAATAAAATTCATGTAGATAATTGGGGAACTTATGTAACTACGCCCGTTGTAAATAAATCGGCTGCGCTTGTAATTGTACAAACTAAACTGGTTTACGACAGTGCTTCAAAAAATACGCCTGTAATTATTCATACAACTATTTATGATGCTGCTAACAATGAAGTAGCCAGTCAGGTTACTATCCCTAATAAAATACGTGGCCCAAAAAGTAAGTTGGTATCACCCAGTATCACCCGTATGCCCAATCAGGATTTGGTGCGGCTGAACATTCCATCTCCACATGTATGGAGTACGGAAGATCCATACCTGTACAGCATTAAAACGCAGGTAAAAAAAGGAGCTACTTTACTGGACGAGTACACTACTACATTCGGTATCCGCAGTTTTGAATTTGATAAGGATAAAGGGTTTTTATTAAACGGCAAATCACTTAAAATAAATGGAGTTTGTAACCACCACGATTTGGGTTGCCTCGGCGCAGCCATTAATACAAGAGCATTGGAACGGCAACTGGAAATATTAAAAGCCATGGGTTGCAACGGCATTCGAACATCGCACAATCCACCGGCACCGGAATTATTGGATTTATGTGATAGGATGGGCTTTATTGTAATGGATGAAGCATTTGATATGTGGAAGAAACCAAAGAACCCCTACGACTATCATTTGTATTGGGATGAATGGCACAAAAAGGATCTTGCAGATCAAATATTGCGAGACAGGAATCACCCAAGTGTTTTTATGTGGAGCATAGGAAATGAAATACCCGAGCAAGGGGATAGTACAGGTGTTGCAATTACAAAAGAATTGGCAGGCATTGTTCGTTCTTTAGATGCAACAAGGCCTGTAACTGCTGCCTGCGACAGGCCGGATACCAACAATTATATTATAAAATCAGGCGCATTAGATTTGATTGGTTACAATTATCACCAGTACATGTATGCTGGCTTTCCGCAATTGTTTCCCGGCAAAAAATTTATAAGTACCGAGAGTGTGTCTGCCCTGGAAACAAGGGGACATTACGATTT
>JAYTTM010000636.1:0-1429 GCA_043745055.1 Chitinophagaceae bacterium
ATTTAACCTTTGTTATTGTTTTTTAATTTAGGTTTAGGTAGTATTTCCAGCTTGATGGGTTTGCGTTCGCCCTTTAATGTGCTGGCTAGTTTTACTGCAGCGTATGCATTGAGCAAGCCGCCCGTTTTGCTAAGCTCACTTAATTTTACTTTTTCATTTGTGCCGGGAATATTTACTTCCTCATCCAGAACTGTACTGGATTTTTCAATTGCAAATTTAAGCTGTTGCGCTGTTAACTTTGGAAAATATTCCAATATCAGGGCTGCCGTGCCGGCTACTACCGGACAAGCCATACTGGTACCGGATAATTTACCATAAGTATTGCCTCCCGGCAGCGTTGAATATATCTGTACACCTGGTGCAAATACATCTACATCTTTTTTGCCAAAATTGCTAAAATTGGCTGTAATGCCGCCGTTTTTAGGGTCGCCACTTGCACCTACTGTAATCCAGTTGCTGGCTCTTTTGCCATCCAGGTAATTTACAGTGGGAAAGTTATCTGTACTGTCAACATTTTTTGCATCATTTCCAGCTGCATGAACCAGCAGTACGCCTTTCTTCTCGGCATATTTTACAGCTTCATCTACCCATTGTTTTTCAGGCGAAAAATCTTTTCCAAAACTCATACTTACCACCTGTGCCCCATTATCAACTGCATAGCGGATTGCAGTGGCTATATCTTTATCATGCTCATCACCATCAGGTACAGCCCTTATCATCATAATACGGACATTGTCTGCAATGCCGTCTCCACCTTTGTCATTGTTTCTTACACCTGCAATAATGCCGGAGCAGTGTGTACCATGCATCGGTGTATTGGCCATAATATCGTTGTTGCCATAAAAACGATCATTGATGTTAGTTTCATCATCACCAACAATATCTTTACGGTATGCTGGCGGAGCTTCTGTAGCTGCTGCTGCCTTTCGTAACTGGCCTTCAAATTCTTCAATAATCTGTACATTGGAAATGTCATCAGTGCCATTGCCTTTGCATATCTGCATTAAGAAACCTCTTGTTCTTTTTGCATCAGCATTGGTGCTGGTATATTTTTCAAGGTCGGTGCAATTGTATTCTTTTTTTGCAAGTTCTATTTTAATAACGGAGTCCCCTATTAAAAAAGAAGGGAGCATTTTTTTTATGAAGGCAACTTCAGCAGGGTTTACATTACCTACCACTTTTTGTTGAGCCTTTTTAAAAACTTCCAGTTCAGATTTTTCGACAGAATTTACAGAAGATTCATCAGGAACCAGGGTTCCAAACTTCGCCTTCAGTTTGTGATATATCCTTGCTCCTTCGTAGCTGTCTTGTTTTACATTGCGGCCATCTTTGCCCCCTAAAAAGTTCCAGCCATGTACATCATCTATGTAACCATTTTTGTCATCATCAATACCATTGCCCGGAATTTCTTTTTTATTGGTCCAAAGTA
>JAYTTM010000637.1:0-1429 GCA_043745055.1 Chitinophagaceae bacterium
GCTTACGGTATGCAGCTGCACCAGTATTTTATTTTTTTCTGCCACCTGCTGCACTACATCCAGTAATTTATTGTGTACGGCCGGGCCAAAAGTAAGCGATGGTCCTTTGCCGCAGGCAGTATCGCCCTGCACCATTTTACTTATCATGGGTGTAGTGGTATCATGCGTTACATCTGTGATGATAGCAATATCAGGCTTAATTCTACGGGCAATCATTTCGGAACCACGCAGGCCAATTTCTTCTTGCACAGCGTTTACTATGTACAAGGCAAAAGGAAGTTTCTTTTTGTTGAGTTGTAATAATCTTGCAACTTCTGCAATCATAAAACCACCAATACGATTATCAAAAGCACGGCCAATTAAATAATCATAAGCCAGCTCATCATACCCATTTTCATAAGTAACAACAGCACCAATGTGAATGCCAAGATCAGTCACTTCTTTTTTATTACTGGCACCACAGTCTAAAAATAAATTCTCCACTTTAGGTTGTGTTTCCTTTTCGCCACTACCCATCCTTGTATGTATAGCCGGCCAGCCAAATACTGCTTTAACTAATCCTTTTTTACCATGAATAAATACCCTCATGGAAGGTGCAATCTGATGATCTACACCGCCGTTGCGTTTCAGGTAAATTAAGCCTTCGGGTGTAATGTAATTCACAAACCAGCTTATTTCATCGGCATGAGCCTCAATCACAACTTTAAACTGGGCAGTAGGATTTATAACTGCTACAGCAGTACCATAAGGATCAGTAAAAAAAGTATCTGTAAATGGTTTTATATAATCCAGCCACATTTTTTGTCCTCCACTTTCAAAGCCTGTAGGAGATGGGTTATTGATGTAATCTTTTAAAAATGAATAGGATGTTTCTGTTAAAATACTTTTGGCCGCTTTTGGCTGTTGTTTTTCTTTCTTTATTGATTTTTCTTTTGCCATACGATGTTGATTTTTACAAAATAACTAAATACTTACCACAGTTGTAAGGAAGGCTGATAATATCATCAGGCCATCTACCCCAAAATAATAAAAATAATATCCCTGTTTTTTATTTGAAAAAATATAAAATACCATCGTTATAAGCCCTGTTACCTGCAAGGCGGCTGTTTGCAATATTGTAATTCCATGCTGATTAAATAAAAAATTGGTTATAAATAGTAAGGCAAACAAACCATAAATTAACCGCTTCATCAGCTTTGGCGGCAAATCGGTGGAGAGGCTGTGCAACCCATATTTTCTATCAATTAACCCATCCCTGTTATCAAACAAAATACATAGCATCAGCATAAATAAAAAACGGCTGGTCATCATTAGCCAACCGCCTGCAGTAAACTGTATATTAAAGCGGCTCAATGGCATGTATGCCGTAACAAACATCCAGGTAAACGATAACAGTAGCGTTTTTACAAACCCTGCTCTACGGGTAAAA
>JAYTTM010000638.1:0-1429 GCA_043745055.1 Chitinophagaceae bacterium
TAAGAAAAAATTACTTCGGTTTCCGCATACTCTTTTGCAATACTAAAATTATCAAAGTAGTTGGCATTTAAACTGTAATAGTTTAGTGCTGCTATTTCGTTTATAGTGCTGATCACTTCCGTCCATTGCTTGTTGTATAAAGCCACTTTTGCCTGCAGCGCAAGCACTGCACCTTTGGAAACTCTCCATTTTTCTGAATCGTCGGAAAACTTGCCACCGGGTATTAAAGCCTTTGCTTCCACCAGATCTTTACTAATCTGCACGTAAACATTTGCTTTTGTTTCCCGTACAGATACATTGTAAGCATCATTAAAGTTTTTCAACGGTGCTAACAGCAACGGCACATCGCCATATAAATTTACCAGATCGAAATAGTAGAAAGCTCTTAAAAAATATACTTGTCCCAGCAGATATTTTCTTTTGGCATCATCAATACCAAGCTTGGTTATAGCCGATACATCCGTTAAATAACTGATAGCCAGGTTAGCCCTGGCAATGCCTGCATAATCATAACTCCATTGGCCTTTTACGCCACTGTTAGAAGATGTAAAACTAAAATCGGAGAATTGATCCATCCATGCCTGGTCACCATCCGGGCTCCATTTTTTTTGCATATCGCCGGAGGCTATATCCTGCAAAATAAAATCGTTGCGTAATACCGTTCCATCATCCCACCCCCATTCACCAATAATATTAAGGGTGTTAGAAAGAAGTTGATACGAAGATTTTACAGAAAACAAAATAGACTCATGCGTAGGCGGTATTCCTTCGGTGATAATACCTATTGGAGTTCTATGCAACTCCTTGCTGCAACTGAACATACTGATGATTAACATAACACTCAGTATTTTTTTATACATTGATTTCATAATTTCTATTTTTAAACGGGTGAATTATAATTTGATATTAATGCCAAATAAAAATGCCTTCGACTGCGGATAAGTGCCCTGGTCAAACATATTGTATGCTTCAGGATCTAATCCTGTATAGTTGGTAACAGTGAATAAGTTTTGAGCAGACACGTAAAAGCGTACATCCTGAAAAACAGCTTTCGTTTTGCCAAATAAATTACTCAATGTATATCCAATCTCAACATTCTTCAGTCTGAAATAAGATGCATCTTCTACAAAAATGCTGGACACCCTGCTACTACCATTATCGTTAAAAGTGGACCGTGGAACTGTGTTGCTGGTGCCTTCACCATGCCAAGCATTCAGCGTTGCTACCGTGTGATTAAACGGCCGGGTATCATAGTCTATGATCTTTTTAAGATCGTTGTATTTTTCAACACCGCTTACACCCTGCAACAATACGTTCAAATCGAACCCTTCATAACTGGCTGATAAATTTGAACCATAATTAAACCGTGGGTTTGGGTTTCCAAGATACATACGGTCATTGTCGTTGATAATACCATTGCCATCAACAT
>JAYTTM010000639.1:0-5215 GCA_043745055.1 Chitinophagaceae bacterium
GTTTGCAAATATGCCAGGTATTTTGCTTCAGTAAAATTTTCATTAAACTGTTGCCTTAAACTTTGTTGCATAATTTGATTTGGTTAAAAGTATTATAGAATGTATCGCATTAATACAGGGTTTCAGATAACTAAAACAGTTAACTTTTTTATAATTAAAAGTAATGATGTATCTAATCAATCCCAAATATTTAATACTTAGCTGCGCCCCCAAATTTTCTTATGTGCAGGTTGGCAAACATAAATTTTTTGTTTACTGATGTTTTCAAAAGCTAACCAAATTAAAATTGAACCGTTACTGTGGTAAGCGTTTTAATACTTTCTTTTAATATTGCTGATTACACAGGGGCAAAAAGAATGTTGAATTTAGTTGTATAAAAAAAAAGAGGGAATTGCTTGTCTCATTCTTTTTATAATTATGCAATAGGTTTTTAGTAAACTTCGGCATGTGTAAGCTTCTCAAAAGAAATCTTTAAAAAATTTGGTAAAATATGGGAGTAGGTATGCATGATTTTATCGGGATCGTTTAATTGTTCTATCATGCTAAACCATTTAGCTTCTCCATGGTTTTCAATCACCGTTTTCTTTTTTTCTTCGGTTTGCAAATACATGCTCATACCTACAGCGTCAGCTTCCGGGTGAAATTGAGTGCCAATCATATATTGGTTAAAACGAACTGCCATTATTGCCCTTTCCAAATTTACATGTGGTCGATGTTTTTCTATAACTAATATAGTTGCTCCCATTTGATGAATCATATTATGGTTTGGCTCAACTACCTGGTAATCCCGGCTATCAACAGCATAGAAAGGGTCTTTCATCCCCTCAAAAACAGCTTCTTCAATACCATCATGCAGTAGGTGAATGGGGAAAACACCAAAGGAGGTACTCTTGCGTTTGCACACATTGCCAATGTGAAAATGCCTGCAAGCCAGTTGAAAAGAATGGCAAATAAAAAACACATGTTTTTTGTGTAAATTGGCTTCGTTATTATTCCAACGCTGAACATGATGCAGCCATTTGAAATATGCCTTTTCCCAATCGCTGCCGAATGAATCCAACGGGCTGCCTGGGCCGCCACTGCTAATGAAAATATCATAAGTAAGATCAGGCACCTGCTGCTGTTTTCTTACGTCAAATTCGTCCCATATAATATCTAACTCGTATTGATCGCCAAATTGGTTAAGTATTTCTCTTATGCATCGCATGCCCTGATTGGAGGCGCCCTCATACAAGTCCAGAATGGCTATGCGAATTTGTTGTTGTTTTGTAAATTCCATAGAATGCAAAAGTAATAATATTTTTGTGGCTGCAGGATTTATAGAGCTCCTGCTATTAAATTATCAAATTTTTAAAATGAAGCAAACGTTGCTTTTCGGATTTAAAATTTAACTTTAGCTACAATAATTTATTATCCGCTTCAATGAAAAGAATCGTTGTAAATTTTCTTTCAATTTTATTAGTATGCAGTATGGCAAAAAACGTCATTGCACAAAACTGCCTGCCTACAAATATTAATGGATCAGTTATAAATATTGGCTGTTCACAGACATGCACCAATCTTTTATTTAAAATACCTCATTTAAAATCTACTGCTGATTATACCGTAAACACTATACCTTATAAACCTAACGAATATGTAACAGCAGGTGGATCACAAGATCTGACTCTTTATGACGATGATGAATTTAGCAGTGTTATTAATCTGCCATTTACCTTTTGTTTCTACGGATCTTCCTATAATAAAGTAGTGGTGGGCTCAAATGGAGTTATAACTTTTGATGAAGCCAATGCGGCAACTTGCTACAATGGTTATCTTATCACAAAAACTATTCCATACGACAAGGGGAATATGTGCGATATATTTAGTACCTACTATCCAAAAGCATCAATAATGGCACCTTATTCGGATTTGGATGCACGGGTAAACCCACTCGATTCAGTTTACAATGCTAGCCCGCCTGACAGGAAAATAGAATGGCGGGTAGAAGGTTTGGCACCATGCAGAAAATTTGTTGTAAGCTATTACCATGTTGGTACTTTTGGGGTTAATCCCTGTGGCTTGGTTACACCTAATGATTTCCAAATTGTTATGTATGAATTCACCGGATTGATTGATTTTTTTATTGGTAACAAAACTTGTCTTTCTTCTACCAATGATAATGGGAAGGCAATTTTGGGTATACAAAACTGGGATAGAACCAAAGCAGTGGCGGCTCCCGGTAAAAATGCTACCATTTGGAGTGCAGTAAAAGAAGGTTATCGTTTTACACCAAATGGGGGAACCTCCCGTTTGGTAAGTAGTGAATTGCTAAATATAGATGGTGCTTTTATTGCAAAAGCAGATACTGCTACTACCGAGCAGGGGTTACTTGATATTTCATTCAATAATGTTTGTCCGCCATCCAATTCTACCACCAGGTATATTGTTAAAACCACTTTTTCATCCTGCCTTGCTGCTGGTTTAGATCTTACTGGCTATGATACAATTACCGTGATAAAAGCAACAGCAGATACATGCAGGGGCAATGTTACTAAGGCTGCCTGTACTTATGGTAATACCGGAACTATTAATATTACCAATCCCATTGGCGTAAATATTAAATACTCAATTGATGGCGGAGGTACTTATCAAACTGCTCCACTATTTAATGTGGCTAAGGGCAGTTATACTGTTATTGCAAAAAATAACAGCTCCGGTTGTACTTCTTCCAATACTTTTATTGTAGATGCTACCAGTTCTATATCTGCTACATCCAGTTCCATTGATGCAAGTTGTTCAAGTGCTGTTAATGGAAGCATAACTGTAAACGCAAGTATGGGGATTGCTCCTTATGCTTATTCAACAGATGGAATTCTTTTTCAGGTTAGTCCGGTTTTTAATAATCTGGCTGCAAATACTTATGACCTACAGGTAAAAGACAATGTTAATTGCATTGCTAAATTAACTGTTACTGTTAAAAGCGGAGCAGGTATTACAGCGACTGAAGCAAGCATCAATGCTGCTTGTATAGGATCTGCAACCGGTACCATACAAGTTTCGCCGGCAGATGGTGCATTGCCTTATAGTTATAGCATCAATGGCGGAGTTCCACAAGCTTCCAATATTTTTACAGGACTAATTGCTAACAACTATATTATTTTGGTAAAAGATGCCAATAATTGTAGCGTATCGGTACCGTCAACTATTTTAAATAGCTCAGGTACCAGTACTACTGCTATCTCCGCAAACGCGGCATGTACAGGCTCTGCCACGGGTATCATTACCGTTTTACCACCGTTAAATGGGCTAGCACCTTTTTTATACTCAATCAACGCCGGAAACCTGCAATCTACTAATGTGTTCAAAGGATTAACGGGGGGTGTTACTTATACCATGTTGGTATCAGATGCCAATAATTGCAGCTTTTCTTTTTCTCAGCCAGTTGGTAATGCACCGGGTGTATTTGCATCTGCAAATACTATAAACGCTGCCTGCAGCGGTGCTGCCACGGGGCAAATAATTATTACTTCAATAATTGGTACAGCACCTTATTTATTTTCAAGTGATAGTGGTACCAGTTATCAAATATCAAATGTATTCAGTAACCTGCCGGGTGGCAGTTACAACATTGCGGTGAAGGATGTAAATAATTGTATTTTTTATTTAAAAGCCATTATTAATAATGATCCTGGTGTAATTGTTACAACTGTAATTGACAAAGCATCCTGCGCCATTGTACCCAATGGGAAAATTACTGTGAACCCAATAGCTGGAATTGCTCCTTTTAAGTATTCAATCGATGGGGTGAATTTTCAAACATCCAACCAGTTCTTAAACCTGTTTTCTGGTTCATATACTATCGCCATTTTTGATAGTGCTTTGTGCAGCACTAAGGCAGCTGTAGTGGTTGGAAATGCGCCACGTGTGGTAATTGATTCTGTTACAATCATAAGGCCAACCTGCAAAGGATTAAGTAACGGAACCATTGCTGTATATCCAAAACTAGGTGTGCCGCCTTATCAATATGCCATCAATTCGGGTGTTTATCAGGCTGGTCAAATTTTCAATAATATTACAGCTGCTGCAAATGTTACTATCCACATCAGGGATAACAGCGGTTGTATAAAAGATACCATTATTTCAATAACGGAACCTTCCTTGCTTTCTATTGCTACCAAGGCTACCAGTGCTACCTGTACAGGTACACCTGATGGAAAAATAACCATCACCGCTGCTGGCGGAACCTTGCCTTACCAATATACAAGCGATCCTTTGGCAATAAGCGGATACCAGGCCAATCCCGAACTTTTGTTACTGGTTGGTAATTACAAAGTGAGTGTACAGGATGCCAAAGGATGTATTGCTTCAAAAAATGATACTGTTTTATTAAATGATACCATGCGATTGGAATTAGGAAATGATACTACTTTTTGTGAAGGCATTGGAACCACTTTACAGCCACAAACCAATAATGGCACTGCTGTTTTTCAATGGACACCTGCTGCTGGGTTAAGCAATTCGGCGATAAAAAATCCGTTGGCATCACCAGCCGATACTACCAAATATTACCTTACAGCAAAATGGGGTATCTGTCAACGTGATGATAGTATAACACTAAATATTTTACTGAGACCTGATGTAAATGCCGGTAAGGATACGGCAGTATGTTTTAATACAACAGTGTTTTTGAATGGCAGTGTGGGTAAGGTTTCCGGACCTGTTAGCTTTTTGTGGGCACCAGCTGTTTTTATAGAAAATCCAACTGCTGCCGTTACTACAGCAAAGCCGGATGCCTCAGGTGTTTTCAATTATACACTTAAAGTAAGTGATCAGTATGGCTGTAATTATGGTATTATTGATACAGTAATAATTACTGTGCAACCCCAAGTGCCCGCATTTGCAGGTAACGATACTATTGCAGTTACCGGAAATTCCTTACCACACCAGCTACAGGCTACCGGTGGTGGCCCGGGCGGCAGCTATACCTGGAGTTGGGCTCCTTTAACAGGCGTTTCTATATCGGATCGGTTTGTTGCCAATCCAACTGTTTTTTTGCAAAATCATCAATACGAATTTGAAGTGAAGGTTACAGATTTTGCAGGATGCATAGGCTATGATACTGTAAAAATTACCGTATTTGATGGCCCGGCTTATTATTTGCCCAACGCCTTTTCGCCCAATGGCGATGGACGAAATGATATCTTTAGGCCAACACCTGTAGGCATCGGCAGCA
>JAYTTM010000640.1:0-1426 GCA_043745055.1 Chitinophagaceae bacterium
ACAGAAGTTATAAATCATACCACAATAGTTGATCTGGCACTTACCCGTGTTTTAAATGATCGATGGTCGTTAATGGTTGATGTACCTATTATAAACAATGGCCGGTCATCATTGTATGAGCATGGCTTGGTTAATGGCAGCTATGTTAAAAGAGAAAGGCACTCAATGCATTCTTTTGGATTAGGCGACATTAGATTAGCTGCTTACCGTTGGATGTTTGATCCACTCAAAAGCAAAAAGGGAAATATTCAGTTGGGGATGGGCATTAAGTTAGCAACCGGTGATTATAATTATAAGGATTACTGGTACAATGTGGGCCCTGGTGGAACAATGGAATTGCGAACCGTAGATCAATCTATTCAATTGGGTGATGGGGGCACCGGCTTTACGGTTGAATTAAATTCCTTTTATAATATTAAAAGCAACATTGGCATGTATGGCACCTTTTATTACCTCAGTAATCCAAGGGAGCAAAATGGCATCAGAACGTACCGGGAAACATTAACTCCTGTATTGGCTAACGAAGCTATCATGAGTGTGCCGGATCAATACATGGTAAGGGCGGGGTTCAATTATTCTTTCAATAAAATAAAAGGATTATCATTAGCTGCAGGCGCTAGGTTAGAAGGTATTCCTGTAAATGATCTTATTGGAGGTAGTGGCGATTTCCGACGCCCCGGCTATATCTGGTCTGTTGAGCCTTCTGTTAATTATACATTGAAAAAAGTAACCCTTTTTGCATCGGTTCCATTTGCAGTTGTTCGCAATCGCACCCAAAGTAATACAGATAAAGAAAATTCAATTAAAAGGGGAGTTTTTGTAAGAGGCGATGCGGCATTCGCAGATTATTCTGTAAACATGGGTGTTTCAGTTAAATTTTAAATATATAACCAGACATGATTTTTTTTTAGCAAAATAATATCAACAATTTTATGAGCGCAAAATTTAAACTACCAACACTATTATCACTCTTCATTTTAATCACCCATTTATCATTTGCACAAACAGATATGGATGCCATTATGATGGAAAAAAAACAACTCTGTATTGGCCCTATGTACAGCAGCAGCAGCTGGAAAAATTACTGGGAAGGAACTTTAAAAAGAGACAATGCTAACCTTGGTACCATTTCAACACAAAGCTATTCTTTAATGGGTGCTTATGGAGTAACTGGAAAACTAAACCTGTTGTTTGGAGCTCCCTACATTAAAACAAAAGCATCTGCCGGTACACTGCATGGGATGCAGGGCGTGCAAGATCTAAGCCTTTATGTAAAATGGATGCCTGTTGAGAAAGAACTTGGCAATGGTACATTTTCGTTGTACAGCATCGGCGGTCTTTCTGTACCTGTCACAAACTATGTGTCTGATTTTTTACCGCTTTCAATTGGGTTACACAGCAAAACAGCCAGTGCAAGGCTGATGGT
>JAYTTM010000641.1:0-1424 GCA_043745055.1 Chitinophagaceae bacterium
GAAAAAGAGAAAGTAAAAGTGCAGGCAGCAGCTTTAAAATTCGGAAGCATTGAAAAAGGAATTGCATCATTAACAACTTAAAATATACATTATGAAATACACAATCATTTGCATGTTGTTATTTATTACTGCCTGCAACAATAGCCAAACTAAAAATGACTTGAACGGCATCTATACCACTTCTTATAACAATGAATTTGGTAAAGGAAACGATACATTATCAATAAACAAAGCAAATGATGGAGAAGGGATTTATCGAATATCGAAGCATTTAGGGGTTGTAAAAAAATTAGATGGCAAAGAGTTTCCCAGAGAGCTAATTACTGAGACCTGGACCTTAGAATATGATGCAGCAAAACAAACTTTGTTTGAATTAAAAACCGGAAAAACCCTCATTTGGAATAGTGCTAACAAAACAATACAGTTAGGTAATACTCTGTATAAGAGAATTGCAGACTAAACAAGAATGAACAATAATTGTGAAAATGAAAATGTGGAGTATGAAAAAGATATTAGTCATCGCAGGCATCGCTTTGTCAATAAGCATTGCACCTGTACAACATACCAATGCACAAATACCAATTTTAGAAATTATTAAAGCAGCGGTAAAGAAAGTAATAAAGGCTGTGGATTTAAAAATCCAACGGCTACAAAATAAAACCATCTGGCTGCAGAATGCACAGAAGACATTAGAAAATAAAATGTCGAAGCTAAAGTTGACAGAAATTAGTGAATGGAGCAAAAAGCAAAAGGAACTGTACGCTAAATATTTTGATGAATTGTGGAAGGTTAAAAATGCCATCAGCTCTTACCAGGCCGTGAGGGATATTGTTAAAAAGCAGGTTCAGTTGGTACAGGAATACTCAAAAGCATTCAATCTATCTAAACAGGATAAGAATTTTACTGCCGATGAACTGGACTATATGCAAAAAGTATATACCGGTATATTGGATGAGAGCATAAAAAATATTGACCAGATTCAGTTGGTACTAAATGCTTTTACTACGCAGATGACAGATGCAAAGCGGTTGGAAATAATTCACACTGCCGGTGATAATATTGAACAAAATATTACAGACTTGCGGCAATTCAACCAGCAAAACATTACTATAAGTTTACAGCGTTCAAAAGAAAAAAATGACATTGATGTGGTGAAGAAACTCTACGGATTAGAGTAATAATTTTTTAGTGAAAACGAAAATGAGGGGTTATGAAAAAATTATTGATAATATCTGTCGTGATATTCTGTGCAGAAAACTTATCTGCACAAACCTGGGCTGAATGGTTCCGGCAAAAAGCAACTCAAAAAAAATACCTGCTTCAACAGATTGCAGCCTTGCAAGTCTATTCTGGCTATCTATCCAAAGGATATTCCATTGCCAAAAATGGGTTGAACACAATCAAAAGCATTAAGAACGGTGACT
>JAYTTM010000642.1:0-1423 GCA_043745055.1 Chitinophagaceae bacterium
ACCACACCCTCCAACACAAAGGCATACCGCTATGTAGCTGATGCTTTACAACATGTTTATAGCAAGGAGCCATATCAAATGGGGACAGGTGGCACTGGTGGTGCAATGATTTCTCTAAAAGAGATTTTGGGAGCACCTGCTTACTCGATGGGCTTTTTGCTCCCTGACGAAAAATGGCATGCTGCCAATGAATTTTTGAGGGTATCAAGTATTCGCAAAGGACAACTTGTTTATTGTTATTACTTACAACACATAGCTGACGAGGAGAGCAAATTAAAAAAGTAGCAGGCACTATGGCAAAGATATTTTTGCATAAGCAATATTGCATTAAGAAACTTTTTGCTTAAGCATATTAATTATCAATAAGAATAATTATAATTTTAGTTGATTATACACAGAATTAATTATAAAACAACCCTTTGGCGGAGTTATTTTTTAATACATTGGGACAAAAGATGCTATGCAGTTGTCTTAGTTAGTGACTAAACGCTCTAAAATAACATGCACAACATCCATTCAAATTTCATAAAAATTATTGACGTATTAAAAGATATTATCGGTGATGAAATAAGTGAAAAAGGCAACTACTTAAGGCGTGGCAGTGTACCCAAATTCTCTGACATAGAAGTGATAGCTTTAAGCCTTACAGCAGAATGCCTCGGCATTGATAGTGAAAATTATTTGTTTTCAAAATTGAATAAGGAATACCTAAATGATTTTGAAAATTTGATTAGTAGAAGGCAATACAATGATCGTAGAAAATTACTGTTTGAAAAGACAGAAGCTGTCCGTAAGTCAATGGCAGAAAGCATTAATGAACAAGCGGATATTTTTGCAATAGATTCAATGCCTTTAGAAATATGCAAAATATCAAGAGAACAAAGAAATAAAATGGGTAAAGAATCGGAGCTCCATTCACCGGATAAAGGTTACTGTGCCTCACAGAAAAAATATTTTTATGGTTATAAATTACACAGTGTTTGTTCAGCCGCCGGGGTAATACAATCACTGGATTTAACCAAGGCCAGTGTTCATGATGTACACTACCTAAAAGATGTAAAAGAATTGTTTAATAATTGCATGATTATTGGCGACAAAGGATACATTAGCAGGCAACAACAAATTAACTTGTTTGAAACAGCCGGAATCGAATTAGAAGTACCGGTGAGAAGCAATCAGAAAGAACAAAAGCCAACGATGTGGATTTTAAAAAAAGTAAGAAAAAGAATTGAAACAGTTTTTTCTCAGTTATGTGACCAGTTTATGATGCAGCGTAATTATGCCAAATCCTTTGCAGGCTTTAAGTCAAGAGTTTTAGCAAAGGTAACTGGCTTGACAGTTTTACAGTTCTTAAACAAATTTATTTACAACAAACCTGTGGGCAGAGTAAAGCATACCCTTGCTGATTAACTCCGCCAACGGG
>JAYTTM010000643.1:0-1422 GCA_043745055.1 Chitinophagaceae bacterium
AACCGGAGCGATTTAAAAGCGATAGATAAGGATATCACGCTTACCTGGCTAAAGCAGGAAACAGAAAAACAAAGCCTCAATCCACAATTCGGTATCAGGTATGAACACATGTTTGGGTTTGGAGGGCTCCCTATGCAGTACACTTTAATGGGGATGCTGAAATTACCACTTGCCAGGTGGTCAGCAAAAATGAATAAGGCGAATATCGAAAGCCTTAAATGGAAGGCCAATACCCTACAATCACAAAAAGAAATGATGGTGAACGAATACAGCGGCATGGCTTATGCAATGCGGAATGAAATTGTGCTAAAGAAAAAGCAATTAAAATTGTATGAAGAAAATATTATTCCTGCATTGACTAACAATTACAAAACAATGCAACTCGGCTATGAGCAAAATACCGAAGAATTATTTATGCTTTTTGATGCATGGGAAAAACTGAATATGACGCAACTTGAATATGTGGATGTACTAAAGGAGTTGTTGCAAATGCAGGTTCAATTGGAAAGAATTTTAGAAACTAGAAAAATATAATCATGAAAAGAAGACGATTTATTATAAATACCGGATTGAGTACTGGTGCACTCTTGCTTGGAGGAAGTATGCCCCATTTACTAAGTGCTTGCGGTAAAAAGGCAGGCATAACGGGTACTAATGGAATGATGGGAGGTCATCCGGTGGATGTTGTGGAAGGGAATTTCACTACACTTCTGGCTTTCCCTTCCGTAACAGGTAATACTACCCGTTTAATTGCGCAGCCTACAACTGCCACGGTGAATGGAAATAATATAAGTGTGTTGGGTTACCAGGCGGGTAGTTTATTGGGCCCAATCATTAAAGTGAATAAAGGCGATAATATAAATATCAACTTCCAAAATAATTTATCGGAAGCTACCAATATTCACTGGCACGGATTAAAAATACCTTCCAATATGGATGGACATCCGGAAAATTTAATCAATACAGGAAGTAGTTTCAATTACCAGTTTACAGTTAACCAAAGAGCAGGCATGAGTTGGTTTCATCCTCACCCGCATAAAGCCACTGCACGGCAAGTAGCGAAAGGATTAGCAGGATTCTTTATCATTAATGATGCAGAGGAAGCAGCGTTGAATCTTCCATCGGGTGCATTAGAAATCCCCATTGTTATTCAGGATAAAAGAATTACATCATCCACTATCAGTTACGACCCTACATGGATGGAAGTGATGACAGGTTACTTTGGTGAAACCATTTTGGTAAATGGCATTGTTTCACCTTATTATGAAGTAAGTACAAAAACATACCGGCTTAGAGTATTGAATGGGTCTAATGCAAGAATATACAATTTAGCATTAAGCAATAACGCAGATATATTAGTGATAGGCAATGATGGTGGGTTATTAAAAAAACCGGTAACAATTAAAAATTTATTACTGGCAC
>JAYTTM010000644.1:0-1421 GCA_043745055.1 Chitinophagaceae bacterium
GCTGCATATGCCATAACCAAAGCAGGATTGGAAATGCTGGCAAAGAACCTGGTGATCGAATTATCTCCCTATCACATTACCATAAACGCCATCGCTCCCGGAGCAACACTTACTGAGCGAACAATGGATGATAAAGACTATGAAAAAACCTGGAGCCGCATTACACCCATTGGCAGACCAGCCACTGCACTGGATATTGCTAATGCTGCATTGTTTATGGTTTCATCAAATGCAAGAAATATTACCGGGCAAAGTTTAGTGATAGATGGTGGGTGGACGAGTATCAGTCCTTCGCCTTATTAATAAAAACAATCTTACAAATACGAATACGTTTGTTGCTGGTAATTATTTAATATTGATAAGGGATGATGAAGGCGGTACAGCGCAAACAATTCAGCTTCAGTTTGCAAAGCTGGATACGATAGTTTATATCCTTACTATTGCTTAACCTAAGTAAATGATACCAGTAAATTTATCAAGCTGTTTTATAAAGTTGAATTGTTAACCAACAACGCAGATTAATTGTATGTCAACAACTTTAAACCCATTATACAAAGTGGTAGTGCCTTACACATGTGCGTTGGGTGAGGGCCCTGTTTGGGATGATGTACTTAAAACAATTTGCTGGGTGGATATTTTGAATGGGGCAATTCATGAATTTTCACCCAAAAAAAACACACATAAAACAATCCCGGTTCACCAGATGATAGGTGCTGTAGCAGTTTGTACCGATGGGAATTTTATTGCCGCCCTGCAAAATGGATTTGCTTTCATTGACAGAGAAAGTGGCGAAATAAAAATGTTGGAAGACCCTGAATTGCATTTGCCCGCCAACCGTTTTAACGATGGGAAATGTGATCCCGCCGGAAGATTTTGGGCAGGCACAATGTCGCTTTCTGACGAGCCGGGCGCCGGTAATGTTTATGTTATCCAAAATGGCCTTGTGCCGGAAAAGAAAATTGAAGCTGTAACTATTTCAAATGGCATGGCATGGAGTTTAAACTATCAAACTTTTTATTATATAGACACACCAACATTTGAAATTACGGCATACGATTACGAAAAGCTTACAGGGCATATCAGTAATAAAAGAACAGTTATTAAAATAGCAAATGAAGATGGCTACCCCGATGGAATGACCATTGATAGCGAAGGAATGCTTTGGATTGCCCATTGGGATGGATGGCAGGTTACAAGATGGAATCCGGACAGTGGTGAAAAATTGGGTAGTATAAAATTACCTGTGGCAAAAATTACTTCCTGCACATTTGGCGGAGAAAACCTGGAAGATTTATACATCACAACGGCAAAGGTTAACCTTACAGAAATGGAGTTAAAGGAACAGCCTTTAGCAGGGTCTCTTTTTGTGATACCGAATTGCGGATTTAAAGGAATGCCTGCAGTTGAATTTGCAGTTTAAA
>JAYTTM010000645.1:0-1419 GCA_043745055.1 Chitinophagaceae bacterium
TTCTGCAGCTGTGCTAAAAGCTTTTGTAAAAGAACTGGATGAGGATAAGAGTATTTTTTTAAAAGCAGATATAGATAGTTTTCAAAAATATATCAATACTATAGATGATGAGATACATGGCAGCAGGCTGGAGTCATTTTATTTTATTAGCGAATCCTACTCAAGAAGACTACAACAAGCTTCCCAATTTTACAATGACATTTTAAGTAAACCAATGGATTTCGTCAGGGATGAGAATATTGTAATGGACGGTGAAAAATTGCCGTATGCTAAAGATGATGCTGCCCGTAAGGAAGTTTGGCGCAAACGCCTGAAATACCTTGTGCTAACCAAATATGCTGATTTTTTAGACGACAGGGAACGCAATAAAGATAAAAAGACTATTGAGATTACAGACAGCACTGTAGATAAAGATGCCAAACCAGCGGTTAAGTTTGTATATAAGCCAGATAGTACGTTGGAAAGAGAAGCTCGTGACCAGGTTCGCAAACAAATAGGCCGTTATTTTACAACCTTGCAAAATCACAATACACCTGATGAATTGTTCAGTGAGTTTTTAAATAATATTGCTACCGAAATGGATCCCCACACCAGTTATTTTGCACCTATCGAAAGCAGGGGTTTTAATGAAATGATGAGTGGAAAGTTTTACGGTATTGGAGCACAGTTAAAAGAAGAAGAAAGTAAAATTAAAATCGCCAGCCTTATTTCCGGTGGACCAGCATGGAAATCAGGCCAAATGAGCGTGAATGATGAAATTGTTAAGATAGCCCAGGGCACCGGCGAACCGGTAGATGTTACAGGGTATGCAGTAACTGATGCGGTAAAATTGATTAGGGGATCTGAAGCAGGTACGGAAGTAAGACTTACTGTAAAAAAAGCAGACGGCAGCATTAAAGTAATCATACTTAAAAGAGATGAAATAAAGTTGGATGATACTTTTGCAAAAAGCGTAATTATAAATGGCGAGCATAAAATAGGGTATATTTATTTGCCAGAATTTTATATGGATTTTGAAAATCCGAATGGTGCAAGATGCTCAGATGATGTTGCCAAAGAAATAGTGAAACTAAAGGCTGAAAATGTAGAAGGCATTGTTATGGATTTAAGAAGTAATGGTGGAGGATCGCTGCCGGAAGTGGTAAAGATGGTAGGTTTGTTTATTGAAGATGGACCTGTTTGCCAGGTAAAAGGCCGTGAAAATGTTCAACCACAACAATTGAAAGACAGGGATAAAAGTGTATTGTATACAGGGCCATTAACCGTTATGGTAGATGAATACAGTGCTTCAGCATCAGAAATATTTGCTGCTGCTATACAAGATTACAAACGTGGAATTATTGTAGGTAGTAGTTCAACTTATGGTAAAGGAACAGTACAACGTACCATTCCTTTAAACCCAGAGTCGGAGTTTCAGAT
>JAYTTM010000646.1:0-1418 GCA_043745055.1 Chitinophagaceae bacterium
GGAAAGAAGAAAATTTTTAAAGAGCGGTTCTGTTGCCACTTTGGCTGTAACAGCCCTTTCATTTGTTGCCTGCAACAATCCTGCAGTTGTAAAAAATGATAAAGAAGCAAAGCCTGCCGGTACAACCGGCGATGTTTTTGCTTTAAACGAAATCACTATTGATGAATTGCAGCAGAAGATGAAATCCGGTGAATACACTGCTCATTCCATAACACAGCTGTACCTCGATCGAATTAATCAAATTGATAAAGCCGGGCCAAAATTAAATTCGGTGATTGAAGTAAATCCGGATGCAATGGCTATTGCAGATGCAATGGATGTTGAAAGGAAAAACGGAAAAATCCGGGGACCATTGCATGGTATTCCCGTTTTAATAAAAGACAATATTGATACCGGCGATAAAATGCAAACCACCGCAGGTGCATTGGCATTGGAAGGTAACATCGCAAAAAAAGACGCCTTCATCATAACCAAATTAAGAGAAGCGGGTGCAGTGTTGCTGGGCAAAACTAACCTAAGCGAATGGGCCAATTTTCGCTCCACCAATTCCTGCTCGGGCTGGAGCAGCAGGGGCGGACAAACAAAGAGCCCTTACATCATTGATCACAACCCATGCGGATCCAGCGCTGGTTCCGGCGTTGCTGTTGCAGCCAATCTTTGTGCGGTTGCTATCGGTAGCGAAACAGATGGTTCCATCACTTGTCCTGCATCAGTAAATAACCTGGTGGGCATTAAACCAACAGTTGGTTTACTAAGCCGCTCTGGTATTATTCCAATTTCTGCAACGCAAGATACTGCAGGCCCCTTGGCAAGAACTGTAAAGGATGCAGCAATTTTGTTGGGAGCACTTACTGGCGTAGATGAGGCAGATGCAGTTACAAAAGAAAGTAATGGTAAAATACAGCCAGACTATACCAAATTTTTAACAGCCGATGGGTTAAAGGGAAAAAATATCGGCATAGACAGAAAGACAAAAAGCACCAATCAGTTTATCAATAAATTGTTGGATGAAGCCATTGAACAAATGAAAAAACTGGGCGCCAATATCATCGATATTGAATATGTTGGTAAGATAAACGAGATAGGTAAATATGAAGATGAAATTTTGCACTACGAGTTTAAAGATGGTGTAAACAAATACCTCGCCGGTGCCAATCACAAAATAAAAACTTTAAAAGACGTGATTGATTTTAATAAGGCAAACGAAGATAAAGCCATGCCGTATTTTAAACAGGAAACACTCGAGGCATCTGAGAAGAAAACGGATTTAAAAACGGCAGTTTATGTGGAAGCTTTAGCAAAGGGACGTGATGCATCCAGAAAAATAATTGATGCAGTAATGCAGCAACATAAATTGGATGCCATTGCAGGAATTACCATGAGCCCAGCCTGCAGTATCGATGTAATGTACGGCGACA
>JAYTTM010000647.1:0-1417 GCA_043745055.1 Chitinophagaceae bacterium
GAAAAAGTTTATGAGGATGGTAAATTTGTGGAGTTGAATAAAGGGAAATTAATATTATCAAAATAATTTTTTCTTTGCGTGAAAATAAATAAATAAATAGTGAACGAAACCTCACCAGCCTTTACAAAACTTACTGACCTCGCCGCCGAACGTCTTGGTGGCAAAGCACTATTATGCACAGATGATTTCTTTGCAGAAAAAGAAAATTTATTAAAACCAGGCCGGGGAGTTTTTATCACTGATAAATACACCGATAGAGGCAAATGGATGGACGGGTGGGAGAGTAGAAGAAAAAGAGAGCCTGGCCACGATTGGTGCATTATACAGTTAGCAACTGCCGGTATCATTCACGGAGTGGATATTGATACCAATCATTTCCTGGGCAACCATCCACCTTTTGCATCATTGGAAGCATGCTTTATCCCTTCCATTGAATCATTTAATATTGATACAATAAAGTGGACTGAAATTTTACCAAAAACAGCACTCAATCCCGGCTCACAACACTTGCTGGAGATAGCAGCTAAAAATGTGTACTCACATGTGCGACTGCATATTTATCCTGATGGTGGTGTAGCAAGATTAAAAGTATATGGAGAAGTAGTAAAAGACTGGAGTATATTAAAAGAAGATGAAATCATTGACCTGGCTGCAGCACTCAATGGCGCAAAATCAATATGGTGCAACGATATGTTTTTCTCCCACATGGACAACCTCATCATGCCCGGTAGGGGAGTAAATATGGGAGATGGCTGGGAAACAAAACGCAACCGCACTTCCAACAATAAAGATTGGGTAATAGTAAGACTGGCGCATGAAGGCCTTATTAAAAAAGCGATGATAGATACCTGTCATTTTAAAGGAAACTATCCGGACAGTTGCATGATTGAAGGCTGCTCAGTACCCGGTGATACCAACTTTGCAACTGCTGTTATTGAATGGATACCCATTTTACCCCAACAAAAATTACAAGCAGATCATGAACATTTTTTTGAAAAAAAAATTGTAAATTCGGAAAAGAAATTTACGCATGTACGGCTGACTATTTTTCCTGACGGTGGTATCAGCAGGATGAGATTGGGAGGAACGGCCTCCCCAACCCCTCCAAAGGAGGGGCTTTAGAACCTGCGAATTAAAAGCTATTTTTTATTATAGTATGGAAGCATTCTTCCTACAAAAACAAAAAAAGAAAAGGAAGATAAAATATTCATTAACAATTAAAAGTACCGTTCTCTCTTTTTTGGAGTGTACTATAAGTACGCTGATGTTTCGCTGAATAGAACTGGAAAATGCAAAGCTGTTTCCAAATAAGCGTACAAGAAAAATGAGACTACTAATCGAATAAGAAAAGAGCGTTGAGGTATCAGTGTCAAGCTCCCCTCTGCCCTTGGAGAGGGGCTGGGGGTGAGGTCAAACG
>JAYTTM010000648.1:0-1416 GCA_043745055.1 Chitinophagaceae bacterium
CTGATCCTGAATTTAGCTTTACAACGGGTAATGGAATTGGTATTAATAATACTTTACAAACCCCACCTACACGTCAATATGGTTTTAATTTAAACCTTACATTCTAAGACCTTTTTAACATGAAAAAAAAAGCATTCAATATGAAATATAAATCATTCTACTTCATTGCTTTGTTGGCTGTGATTGGTACTGGTTGTTCAAAAACGTTTTTAGACGTAAATACCAATCCAAACAGTTTGCCAACCGCCACACCATCGTTTGTGTTGACCAACGCATTGAATACAACCACTACCAATATTATCAATGCAAATGAAACCGGCTCTTACTGGGCTGGTCATTGGACACAATCCAGCTCTTACATTTTAAGTCCGGAAAATTTCTCTTATAATTTTACAGATGGTAACTTCAATTACTGGGATGGCTTGTACGATAATTTACAGGACTACCAATACGTGATTGATAACGCTGATGCAAATAACCAGAAATATTTTAAAGGGCCTGCAAAAATCATGAAAGCCTATGTGTACAGTGCTTTGGTTGATATGTATGGCAACCTACCTTACTCTGATGCATTAAAAGGAGTTGGATCTCTTGCGCCTAAATTTGATGATCAAAAGGCTGTTTATGAAGATCTCGTGAAATTACTGGATGAAGCTATTGTGGATGTAAAAGCAAATGCATTTGCAAGTTCTTTCGTTGGATCTGACATCATCTTTAAAGGAAATACAACTAGTTGGGCACAGTTTGCCAATTCTCTTAAATTAAGATTATTGGTTCACCAGTCTCGTATTGCAGGTAAAGAAGCATACATTACTACAGAGATAAATAAGATTGTTACCGAAAATTCAGGATTTATTTCCAATAATGAAGTTGGTGTTGGTGGCCCAACATTCTATATTGCTACAGATGGCAAAACAAACCCGATGTACGATCGGTGGGCTTACAGTGCCAATGGTGCCACAAGAGGCTTGGCTCGTTTCCCACGTCCTACAAAATATCTGTTCGATGTATTAATTGCTGCGGATGATACCTTACGTTTAAAACGTCTTGCTTATGCAAAAGGTGGTGAAAAAGGTTCAACGCCAGGTGTTAGTAATAACCCTGAAATTATTGCCAACTATGTAGGCGTACCATTTGGTGTAGCTTCAGGTTATACAGCCCCTGCTTCTTCTTATATTGGCCCAAGTTTGTTTGTAAAGGGCGAATTTGGAAGACCGTTTATTTTAATGACTGCTGGTGAAATACAACTTTCGTTGGCTGAAATAAAGCAACGTTTTCCTGCAGTTTCGTTACCTGGAACACCACAGTCTTATTATGAGGAAGGGGTTCGTCAATCTTTCCGTACGTTAGGTGTTACCAATGCTGTTGCCAATGCCAATGCATTGTTAGCTGGCGGTAAGGTAGATGCTGATTGGA
>JAYTTM010000649.1:0-1415 GCA_043745055.1 Chitinophagaceae bacterium
CACTAGCGTTGCGTTTAGATAAAAAGTAGTTCTTTGAAAATATTGTCAGTATTGAGTTTCAAGAGAATTCGAGCCTAAGACGATTTGAATTTTTGAGAATAATGACTTTCATAACTTGTTGAAAATCAATAGTTATGAATCAGGGCAAGTATGTGTTTTCCCAAATAATGGAGTTAGTTTCCTCTACTTCCTTTGAAACCATTGTAAACAGGCACTTTGGCGATTATAAGGTGAGGGAATTTAGTTGTTGGAAACAATTTCTATGTATGGCTTTTGGGCAATTAACACACAGAGAAAGTATTAGCGATACCATGCTTTGCTTAAAAGCAAATACTAATAAAATGTATCATTTTGGTATTGGAAATCTTGTTTCCGTAAGCAGTATAACAAGGGCAAACGAAAGTAGATCATTTAAAATTTATGAAGAACTTGCGATGTTGCTTATCAAAGAAGCGAAGCAACTTTATATCAACGATGATGATTTGGAAGTGTCATTAAAAGGTAACGTATTTGCAATAGATGCGACAACTATTGACCTGTGTTTATCCTCCTTTTATTGGGCTACTTTTCGTAGCACAAAAAGTGGCATAAAACTGCATACGCAAATAGATTTAAAGACATCCATTCCTGAATTTATTTTGTTTACCAATGCCGCTGTGCATGATGTAAATGTGCTTGATGTTGTGCATTTTGAAGCCAATAATTTTTATATTATGGACAGAGGATATGTGGACTACAAGCGGCTTTACAAAGTTCACCTCTGCGGAGCATTCTTTGTTACTAGGGCAAAAGATAATATGAATTATAGACGTCTATACTCCAAGCCAACCGATAGAAATGCAGGCGTAATTTTTGACCAAACTATTTTACTCAACAATTATTATGCATCTAAAGATTATCCACAAAAATTGCGAATAATAAAATACAAAGATGACACTGGGAGAATACTAATTTTCCTTACCAACAATTTTCATCTTACTGCATTAGACATTGCACAATTGTACAAATATCGTTGGAAAATAGAATTATTTTTTAAATGGATAAAGCAACACCTAAAAATAAAATCATTTTGGGGGCATAGCGAAAATGCAGTGAAAACTCAGGTATGGATTGCTGTATCAGTTTATGTACTGGTAGCCATTGCAAAAAAGAAATTTATGCTTACACAAACCCTTTACGAAATTTTACAAATTTTAAGCATCTCCATTTTTGAAAAAATGCCCATAAATCAACTATTTCAGCCTACTCAATTACAATATTTCAAAGAACAAAATCCTAACCAATTGGTTTTGTTTGATTTATAACGCAACGCTAGTGTCTCAAAATATTAATGAGCCCATTAACAGCTATTAAATTTTTTAATAAGCCAAAATGGTTTACAACTGAAATTATTTTAAACTTTATTTACCTGTTTT
>JAYTTM010000650.1:0-5177 GCA_043745055.1 Chitinophagaceae bacterium
AATGGCGCTACAAAATTTACTGCATCCAGTTTGAATGTTATCCTAAATCCTGGTGTAAATGAAATTACATCTATCATAAAAACAAACGGCACTTTAAAAGAATGGGATGAATTTAGTCCTTCTTTATACAGCCTGAATGTATCAATAAAATCGGTTGAAGGAAATGATATATCTACCACTTCTTTTGGGGGTAGAACAATTAGTAATACCAATGCCCATTTGCAAATAAATAACAGGCCATTATTTTTAAGGGGCACTTTAGAGTGCAGCATTTTTCCAAAGCTAGGCCATGCGCCAATGGAAAAAAACGGTTGGAGAAAAGTATTTCAAACAGCAAAAACTTATGGATTAAATCATCTTCGCTTTCATAGCTGGTGTCCGCCTGCTGCGGCTTTTGAGGTGGCAGATGAATTGGGGTTTTATTTACAAATTGAATTGCCTGCGTGGACATATAAAATAGGGCAGGATAAATTAGCTGATGCTTTTTTACAGGCAGAAGCGAAAAGGATAATTCAATATTATGGTAACCATCCGTCATTTTGTTTTTGGAGCATGGGCAACGAAATGCAGGGAAATATGCAATGGCTTAGTGATGAAGTAATGGCCTTAAAAGCAATTGATAAAAGAAGATTATATACCACCACTACTTTTACTTTTGAAGAGGGTTTTGGCAAATGGCCTGTGCCAGCCGATGATTATTTTATTACCCAATACACAAAAAAAGGTTGGGTACGTGGGCAGGGAATTTTTGATACAGAACTGCCATCATTCAATAAAGATTATATTACTGCGGTTGATAGTTTACCTGTACCATTGATTACACATGAAATAGGGCAGTATGCAGTATATCCGAACATGAGTGAAATTGGAAAATATACAGGTGTTTTAAAACCTATAAATTTTATTGCTGTAAAAAATGATTTGATAAAAAAGAATTTACTGACACTGGCAAATGATTTTACAAAGGCAAGTGGGAAACTCGCTGTACTGTTATACAAAGAAGAAATTGAAAGAGCTTTAAAAACCAGTGGTGCCAGTGGTTTCCAGCTATTGGATTTGCATGATTTTCCCGGGCAGGGAACTGCATTGGTTGGTATACTGGATGCGTTTTGGGAAAGTAAGGGTTTGATAACTCCCAACGAATTTAGAAATTTTTGCTCTCCGGTGGTTCCGCTGATAAGATTTGAAAAAGCTACTTATTCCAATGATGAAACTTTTACAGCATCTGTTGAAGTGGCGAATTTTAGTGCAGCCTCTATTGAAAAGGCATCTGTAAACTGGCAAATTTCTACTGAATCAAAACAGGTAATTGCAAAAGGAAGATGCAACCCAACAACTATCGAAATTGGTAATGGAATAACGCTGGGAAATATTACTGCTGCATTAAATAAAATCTCAACTGCACAAAAGTTAACCGTGACTGTAAGTATTGAAAATACTAATTACAGTAATAGTTGGAATATTTGGGTGTATCCAAAAATATTACCCGAAGTAAATGCTGCAGTAGTTTTTACAACAGATTATACAGAAGCAATCAATGCATTAAATAGTGGCAAAACTGTTTTACTAAACCCAGCAAAAGAAAAGATAAATGGGGTAGAAGGAAAATTTGTGCAAGTGTTTTGGAGTCCTGTTCATTTTCCTAATCAGCCTGGTACCATGGGGTTGTTAATTAATCCTGCTCATCCAGCTTTCGCCCATTTTCCTACGGATGAATACAGTAACTGGCAATGGTGGGACTTGTGTAAAAATTCTACCACATTGGTTTCAGACAGTGTTGGAATCAATCCTTCGGCTATTGTGTTAAGAGACGTAGATAATTTTTTCAAGAACCGCAATATGGCAAGTATTATTGAAGCAAAAATGGGTAACGGCAAATTACTTTTATGCACCATGGATCTTCAGCACGATTTAGAGAAGCGGCCCGTAGCTGCCCAATTGAGATATAGTTTGCTGCAATACATGGGGGGAAATAAATTTAATCCTGTAATCAATCTGAGTGAAAATAATTTGAAAAAGATAATAAAACAATGATTTCTTAAACAATAAAAACTACATGATGAAAAAACGATTGCTCCCCATTTTGACAGGCCTTCTGCTGGTGTCAATAATAATGGTACAATGCAAAAAAAACACTGATGATGTATTTGTGTTAAAAGCCCCTTCACAGTCAATCACATTTACCAACGTGTCTGATTTTATAATTGACAGCACCGGTAAAACAATCAATTTACAGGCTAAAGTTTCATCGCCGGATGGCTTACAAAAAATTGAAATTATTTATCAGCCATGGAATATTTCAAAAACAATTGCTGTGTCTGGCAATGACTATACAGTAAACGAGCCGGTACTTATTCCCACCAATGCGGCTTTGCAAATTCATTCCATTACTTTAAAGGCTACGGATAGTAAAGGTGCTACCAATTTTACTGAAATAAAGATCGGCCTTCAGGATCTCAATTTCAATAAGGTTTATTTAGCAGATGTAGCAGATGCTTCCAGCCTTGCAGGAAATTTATACGGCGTACCTGCACCCATGAGTAAAATAGCCTCTCACACTTTTCAAATGATTTATTATGCAAAAACTTCCGGGGTTAAAATAAGGTTTATACCAAACAAAACAAGTTTTACGCCGATAGCAGTGGGCACTGACCCAAACAATGCTTTGAAATTAATAACTGATGGCACTAAATCTTTACCCATTACTTTGGGGGCTGCAGGCTATTACAAAATCACCATTAACACCTTACTGTTAAATTATACCGTGGAGCCATACACGCCAACAGGTACAGCACCAGCACAGGTGGCTTTTGTAGGCAGGGGTTTTTATGATTATCCGAATATGAACTGGCAAAATACTTTGCCCGATATTATTTTACTGGATAAAGACCCTGTAAATCCTTTTCTTTTTACAAAGAAGCTTAAGTTGGGAACCCCAGCCGGCAGCACCTATGCCTCTGCCCAGTTTATTATGACCACCAATAATGGCTGGACAGATTTCTGGCGCTTTGATGATGGCACAGCTCCAGCATTAGCAGTGTTCAATGCTGGTGTAAATACAGATATACCCATTACCACTACGCCGGTCACTTATCTTTTTGTATTTGATGCTCAAACCAATCTTGTGCAGGCAATAAAACAATAACCATTAAACTAATTTTATGAGAAAATATATTTTCAATTCCGCAATGCTTTGCCTGGTTGTATTTATTTCAACAATCAGCAGTTGTAAAAAAAGCGACAGCACACCAAGTGCCCCCAACCCACCCAAAATAGTAATGAGCAATGACGTAATCATAACCACACTGGGCGCTGATTTTTTTATGGAAGCAGACCTTACTGACGATGTTGGTTTAAAATCTTTTACGCTCCGGTATGATGACTGGTATTTATACAATACAGTTTCTCTGGCAGATTCAGGTTTTCCTAGAAGCTACCATGTTAAATATAAATTTAAAATGCCAGATACCGCAGCAAATAAAATACATAGTATTACTCTAACGGCAACAAACGTGGGAAATAATGCAACATCAAACCAATTTAAAGTTTTATTGAATTCAGATTTTCCAAAAATGTATCTGATAGAAAGTACCGACCCTGCAAAACTAACCAGTGATTTATTTGGTGTGCCAACGCTTGTCAAAAAGACTTCATCTTATAATTATGAGGCTACTTATTATTCGGCAGCGCCCAACTCAAAGGTTTGGTTTATTCCAAGTAAAACAACTGTAAAACCATTTATGTATGGAATAGATCCTGCGAATGCTTCAAAACTAACCGGGGATTTTACAAAGGCCCTGCCGATTGTATTACCCAACAAGGGTTATTACAAAATTTCATTTAATACATTGAATCTTACTTTCACTACAACAGCGTTAGCTGCCCCAAATTCATCTGGTGCTTTTGCACAGGCAGCTTTTGTAGGCAGGGGTTTTTATGATTATCCGAATATGAACTGGCAGAATACTTTACCCGATATTATCTTAATGGATAAAGACCCTGTAAATCCATATCTCTTTACTAAAACACTCAAGTTGGGTACGCCCCCCGGAAGTACTTATAATACTGCACAGTTTATCATTACCACCAATAATGGTTGGACAGATTTCTGGCGGTTTGATAACGCCAGTGACCCGGACAATACCGTATTTGGTGGAGGTGCAAATGCCGATATTTCAATTTCTACCACGCCTGTCACCTACAAAGTAACTTTTGACAGCTATCTCAATACCTGCAAATTTGAACGTCAATAATAATATTAAAACCAAAACAATAATAGTTATGAAAAATAATATCCCAAATCAAATTCTTTTGCTCTGCTTATGTTTGTGCCTGGCAACTGCATCATGGGCGCAAAGCAGCGTGAAGGGGCTGGTGAAATCAACAACCGGAGACCCAATAAGTGGTGCAAGCATTTTACAAAAAGGAACAAAAAAAGGAACTTCATCCGGGGCAGATGGAAGGTTCTCCATTTCAAATATTGCTGCCGGAACCATGTTAACGGTTACCTCTGTTGGTTATAACACATCAGAAATAGCGGCAACTGCAAATATGGAAATTGTGTTATCGCCAAAAGACAATCAACTGGCAGAGGTAGAAGTGTATGTTGATAAAGGCTATGGCAAATCAAAAAGAAATGCCGTTACCAGTGTGATTTCTTCTGTTAAGGGGAGCGACCTTACAGGTATGCCATCCACCAATCTTGGTTCAGTGTTGCAGGGCAGGGCTTCTGGTGTGCAGGTAACCAACAGTGGTGGCACAAATCCTCCCACGCAAAAAATATTAATCAGGGGTTTTACGTCATTACAAAACAGTACCGACCCACTGGTAATTATGGATGGGGTTAACCTGGGCCGAACAGGTTTGAACTTTGTAAACCTGAATGATATTGAAACAATCGACATTTTAAAAGATGCATCCGGAGCAGCCATTTATGGTTCTGATGCATCTGGTGGCGTTATTATTATCACCACAAAAAAAGGCAGGCTGGGGAGGTTTCAAACGGATGCAGATATGTCGTACGGTACCGCCTTTTATCAAAATCCAAAGCTGGCAGGAGCAGATGAATATATTGCTATTCAAAAAAGAAGAAATCCTGCTTATGTAGTACCAGCCAATGTTGCCAACACAGACTGGTGGAATGCTACCATGAA
Source organism: Chitinophagaceae bacterium (assembly GCA_043745055.1). Lineage (GTDB taxonomy): Bacteria > Bacteroidota > Bacteroidia > Chitinophagales > Chitinophagaceae > Ferruginibacter. The sequence continues at coordinate 5,154 of JAYTTM010000650.1, forward strand.
GGCTGCCAATCAAATCAATGCCAA
>JAYTTM010000651.1:0-5156 GCA_043745055.1 Chitinophagaceae bacterium
GAGAACTCAAACAGCGGCTCTAAAAATTGTGCGCCATGTACGGTTGAGAAATCAATCTTTGAACGATCGTTCCAGGTGATGCTTTCAAAGAATTCAATATTTTTTTGTTCCACTTCCAGTATTGGTTCTTTCTCTCCCATATTAATGGCCTTACGGCTACGGTTAGCCGGGTTGGTGGCAGGACAAACTTCTACACACAAATTACAACCGGTGCAATCTTCTAAATAAACCTGTAAAGAATATTTTGTTTCAGGAAATCCTCTTGCATTGATAGGTGAATTTTTAAAGCCTTCGGGTGCTTTTTCTAAATTGTCTTTATGAAAAAATTTAGCCCTTATTACACTATGCGGACAAACATACGCACAGTTGCCACATTGTATACAAAGATCCGGCTCCCATATTGCAACGATGTCAGATACATTTCTTTTTTCCCATTGAGTAGTTCCGCTTGGGTAGGTACCATCTATTGGCATCATACTTACCGGCAACTGGTCTCCATGATCGGCCATCATTACAGCGGTAACATTTTTTACAAAATCAGGTGCTTTACTGGATACCGTCAATAAATTATGATCGACTGCTGAGGCTTTGGCAGGATAGTCAACTTCATACATATTGGCCAGTGTGGCATCAACTGCAATAAAGTTTTGATCAATTACTTTTTGACCTTTTTTAAAATAGGTTTTTTCAATTGCTTTTTTAATTTGTTTGATGGCATCTTCCCGGGGCAATACACCGGACAATGCAAAATAACAAGTCTGCATGATGGTGTTGATACGGCCACTCATGCCGGTATCTCTTGCAACAGTTGTAGCATCAATAACATAGAATTTTATTTTTTTTTCAATAATGGATTTTTGAACCTGCCCTGTTAATTTATCCCATACTTCATCCTTGTTGTAAGGGCTGTTCAACAGGAAAGTTGCACCATCACCTGCAAACGCCAGCATCTCAACTTTTTCTGTAAAGTTAAACTGGTGACAGGCTATAAAATCTGCTTTGGAAATTAGATAAGGAGCCCTGATTGGCTTTGGTCCAAACCGCAAATGAGATACTGTTCTTGCACCCGATTTTTTTGAATCATACACAAAATAACCTTGGCCATAGAGATCAGTATTTTCCCCGATAATCTTGATCGTATTTTTATTAGCACCCACCGTGCCATCGGCACCCAACCCAAAAAACAATCCCTGTCTCCATTCCGATTCATCTAATTTGTAGGCAGAATCGTAGGTTAAACTCAGGTGCGTAACATCATCATTTATACCAACTGTAAAACCATTTTTTGGTTTGTCTTTTTTCAATTCATCATACACAGCTTTTACCATTGCCGGTGTAAACTCTTTGGATGAAAGGCCATAACGGCCACCGATCAGTCTGGGGAGTTTTTCCAGTTTGCCCTGTTGAATGGCATCTACCAATGTTGATAAAACATCCTGGTACATTGGCTCACCGGCTGCACCGGATTCTTTGGTTCTGTCGAGGATGGCAATTGATTTTACTGAAGCTGGTAATACTTTTAATAAATGATCTAAAGAAAATGGCCTGTACAACCTCACCTGTATTACACCTGTTTTTTCACCAGCAGCATTTAGCGCCTGCATGGTTTCCGAAACGGTTTCGCCGCCGGAGCCCATTACAACAATAATGCGCTCTGCATCTGCAGCACCGCTGTATTCAAAAAATTCATATTTTCTGCCGGTCATTGCTGCAAAATCATTCATTACTTCTTCTACAATGGCGGGCATATTGTTGTAAAATGTATTCACTGTTTCCCTGCCCTGAAAATATACATCGGGGTTTTGTGCGGTGCCTCTAATAAAAGGATGGTCAGGATTTAATCCCCTGTTGCGATGAGCAATTACCAACTCATCTGGTATCATAGATTTTATTTGTTCATCCGTAAGCAGCTCCAGTTTATTTACCTCGTGCGATGTGCGGAAACCATCAAAGAAATGCACAATGGGAATTCTTGATTTTAAGGTTGCCACCTGTGCAATCAAGGCGAAATCATGGGCCTCCTGCACGCTGGCAGAACTTAATAAGGCAAAGCCTGTAGTTCTTGCTGCCATTACATCCTGGTGGTCACCAAAAATAGAAAGGCCTTGTGCAGCCAATGAACGGGCCGCTACATGAAAAACCGTTGCGGTTAATTCGCCGGCAATTTTGTACATGTTGGGCAACATCAGCATCAACCCCTGCGATGCGGTAAAAGTAGTAGTTAAAGATCCGGTTTGTAATGCACCATGTACAGTACCTGCAGCTCCACCTTCACTCTGCATTTCCATAATATCGGGTACAGAACCCCATACATTTTTCAACCCTTTTGCTGCCCATTCATCAGCCAATTCGGCCATGGTAGAAGAGGGTGTAATGGGATAGATGGCGCAAACTTCATTTACACGATACGCCACATAAGCAGCGGCTTCGTTTCCATCAATCGTTGCAATGGTATTTTTACTATTTGGCATCGGTAGTTAAATTAACGGGTTCTGGAATCATTTCTATTGCATGGCAGGGACATTGCTCGTAGCACACGCCACAACCGGTGCAGGCATCAAAATTGAATTTATATCGGTTGCCTTTTCCTAGTTTGATAATAGCATCTTCGGGACAGGCACCAAAGCATCCATCACATTCAAAACAGTTACCACAACTCAGGCACCGTTGTGCCTCAAATCTGGCTTCCGGTTCGGATAAGCCGGCAGTTATTTCATCAAAATTTTTTATTGCTACGGTGGGTGCCAGTTTGTTCTGCTCCTTTTGTGGCGAATCTGTTTTGTACCACATGTGTAATTTCCGGTAGCCTGCAGTGGGATGTTTTTCTGCCTTGATAAAAGCTTGTCTTTCCAGGAAACTGTTTATATACCTGGCAGCTTTTTTGCCATGGCCAATAGCGATAGTTGCACTCCTGTTTTCGCCTGGCAGCATATCTCCACCAGCAAATATTCCTTCGTAACCTGTCATTCTTTGTGTATCAATGGCGATGGTTCCATCATCATTTAAGTTGATGGTAGAAACGGTGCGTAAGAAGGCTGTATCTGCTTCCTGCCGGTTAGCCATAATCAGTACATCAGCATCCACTATTTCAAATTCACCCGTACCAATAGCTTTTCCTTTTTCCACTTTCATTTTCTCAAAACTGATTGTATGTTTTTCTATGCTGCTGATACTCCTTAAGAGTTCTACCTCCACTCCTTCTGCCATTGCATCTTCGGTTTCGTAATCGAAAGCAGGCATCATTTTTTTATCGCCGGGGAAATAAATAGTTGCTTCAGATCCAAAACGTTTAATCATTCTGGAGAGATACATTGCCAGTTTTCCCCCACCATAAACCACTACCTTTTTATACAGGTAGGGCGATGTATTTAATTTTACTTCGTTGAAAAAAGAGAAAGCATCTTTGATGTAAACAGAATCGTCATTTTTAAAAGTTTCGGAGTGAATTAATTGGGCGCCTATGGCGAGAAAAACGGCATCAAACCGGCCATCTTCTTTCTCAGCCTGTACATCATGCACTTTGTAATTAAGCCGGATATATACACCCATTTTTACAATGCGGTCAATTTCTGCATTCAGTATTTCTTTTGGCAAACGATAGTCTGGAATACCCGTCCACATTAAACCTCCCGGATGTCCACCGGCTTCAAAAATTTCCACCGTGTGACCCATTTTTGCCAGGTGATAGGCAGCAGACAAACCGCCAGGACCTGCACCTACAACCAGTACTTTTTTCCCACTAGGTCTTACATTGTTGCGTACCTGCCATTGCTGCCGGATGGCTTCATCACCTATATATCTTTCTACAGCATGAATATTTACGGTGGTATCAATATGTGTACGATTGCATCCGCTCTCACATGGCTTTACACATATCCGACCCATAATAGCAGGAAATGGATTGTCTTCCATCAGCGTTTGGAACGCTTCAAAATAATCACCTCCCTGTGCATGCGCCATCCATCCCTGTATATTTTCACCTGCGGGACAAGCACTGTTACAAGGCGGCATAAAATCTACATAAACAGGTTGACGAAATCTTTTAGGACCGGTACCTTCTGCATGTGTTGAAAGGTCGACCGCTTTTGTAATGTCAGTTGCAGACATATTAATAAAGTTGAAAGGCGGCTATTAACCCACCAATGAAAATGGCTATTTTAAACGGTAGCAAAGTATAACCTGAATTTAAAATGAAGGCTGACATATTTCAATCGAAAAAATGATTATTATCATATTGTTGAAACTGATTTATTACAAATCAACTTTATCAAATAATGATGATTGAAAATATTGCGGTAGGATGGAGTGGATTTTTCAGCGACTATTGTTGAATGGTTAATACGCTGGCTTTATGTAATATTTTGAGAAATATCTACAATAAATATAGAATTGAAACCCGCAGATAAAACAAAGCATTTGGGGAATGCTTTGCAGCAAGATTTTTTTATGGGAGAGAATAAAGGGTACGGATGAAATGTTCCACAGGTGGTCTACAATAATATTGCATTAACAAATTGTAGTTGCTACCTGAATTTATCAATTACTTAAATAAATACAGGTTTATTTTTTATCACCTCCAAAAAATCCGCTCAGTTTATCTTTCACTGCATCGTAGGCTTCTTCCGCTTTATGCCCTGCTTCCTTTGCTAATTCTTCTGCTTTATGAGCTGCACTCTTAGCAAAATCTTCTACCTTTTGCCCAGTCTCGCCTGGAATTACATTGCTTATTTTATCTAAAATACTGGTGCCTTCTGCAGCTGTTGCAGTAGGATCGGTGTTTGGTGTAGCAGCACTTGGGGTTGCATGCACATTCAATAAATTATCTACGGCTCCGGCTACCATAGGAAATTTTTCTTTTACATATTCCTTTACGTGTGTAATAGAAGCTATTGCCTGTTCTTCAGTAATGCCCACCTTTTCTTTAAGGCTGTTAATTAAGTCTTGCATAAAATTTATTTTAAAATTGAATTACAAATATGCTTCTTTTTATACCAAAAAGCAATAAGTGTTTATTAACAAAATGAGAAATATACAGGGATTCATTTTTAATTATTCGGTGTCAAATCTATCCACCCTTTCAATACCCGGTAACGCTAAAAGCCGGTTTACCAAATTATCCAGTTCATCCTTATCTTTTACAAAAATTTTAAGACTTC
>JAYTTM010000652.1:0-1409 GCA_043745055.1 Chitinophagaceae bacterium
AACCCAGATTTTGCAGTAGGAAATAAATACGCCATAGTGTCTTACTTTTGAATATGGAACACCACTATACCGATAAGTTAGTAACAGCTTGGGGCGGCATGAAAGAGATGAAAATGCTGATCGATAAGACAGGTATCAGCAAGAAACTATCCACCCTTGTATTGCCAGAAGGAAAGAGCAACAACAGCATTGATCCTGTAAGCATAATTGAAAGTTTTTGGGTAAGTATTTGGATCGGATGTTTTCGATTCAGCCATACGGCAGTGGTTAGAGTAGATGAAGTTTTACGAGAAATATTCGGGTGGAAACGTGTTGCCTCGGGAACAACCTTTGGGCGTTTTTTTAAGAAGTTCACACCTTCTATGCACCACCAGCTTTTCATTGAGTTGTATACATGGTTTTTTGAGCAACTACAGTTTGACAATTACACCTTAGATGTAGACAGTAGTGTTATCACACGCTATGGAGAACAAGAAGGGAGCAAAAAAGGGTACAACCCCAACAAGCCTGGAAGGGGTAGCCATCATCCCTTATTTGCTTTTGTCAATGATATACGCATGGTGGCCAACTGCTGGAACCGTAGTGGCAATACAGGAAGTAACAGTAACTGCATTCATTTTTTAGAGGAGACCTTTACGATTCTTAAAGATAAAACAGTAGGATTGTTTAGAGCCGATAGTGGTTTTTGTACCAGTACGGTCTTAGACTTCATTGAGGGCAAAGATATTCCATACGTTATGGCTTGTAAACTCTATGCAAATTTACAAGTAAGCATTTATAACATTACCCAATGGAATGCTATAGGAGAAGGACTGTGGATAGCTGAGATAAGCTACCAACAAGGAGGTTGGAGCAAAGCCAGAAGAATAGTAGTGATAAAACAAAGTGAAGAGATCAGAGCCCGAGCTACTGGAAAAAAGCTAAAGACATTGTTTAGCAGCATGGGCATAGCAGATGAGAAAGTATACCGTAAAAGATACCACGCTTTTGTAACGGATCAAAAATTGCCAGCCTTGGAAATATGGGAACAATATAAACGCAGGGGAGATGCCGAAAATAGGATAAAAGAATTAAAAGAAGATTTTGGCGCAGAAGGTTTTTGCATGGACAGCTTTTGTGCTACCGAAACCGCTATGCGTTTTGTAATGGTAGCCTATAATTTGATGAGCCTATTCCGGCAAATAACCCATCAAAAACAGCCCCAGCCTAAGCTTTCAACATTAAGGTTCAACTGCTTTGCAGTTGGAAGTTGGTTGGAGCAAGAGGCTCAAAATTGGACATTACAAATGTCCGTACCCCTCAAAAGAAGACAATGGTATGATGGCCTATTCTCAAATATTAAAAATATAAACCTGCCACTAAGTCTGACAGGTTAGTACAAAATATTTCTACTGCAAAATCTGGGTTTA
>JAYTTM010000653.1:0-5144 GCA_043745055.1 Chitinophagaceae bacterium
CATGCTTATCAAAATATTTTTTGCTAATAAAAGTCAGGAGGCTGTTTAAAACCCCTATCCAAATAAAAACGGAGTAAGAAATTAATCTTACTCCGTTTACTATAATTAGCACATTTATAATTTATTCTTCTTCATCAAAACTCATTGCTTCTTTTGTTGTCATCAGCAATTCGTATTCTTCTTTGCTACCTACAATCATGTTTTCAAAGTCACGTAAACCTGTACCGGCTGGTATTGGATGTCCGGTGATTACGTTTTCTTTCAATCCCATCATCAAATCTGTTTTACCTTGTATGGCTGCAGAGCTTAATACTTTGGTAGTTTCCTGGAACGATGCGGCAGATATCCAGCTTTGAGTACCCAATGATGCTTTGGTAATTCCCTGTAACAATGGAGAAGATGTGGCTGGTTTTGCATCCCGATATTCAACCAGTTTTTTATCAACCCTGCGGAGGATAGAATTTTCTTCTCTTACCTCACGAATGGTAACAATCTGACCTGTTTTAAACTTGGAACTTTCTCCAGAATCTGTAACAACTTTCTTGTCGTAGATATTATCATTCTCTGTATTAAAATCCAGTTTATCTTCCGTATCTCCTTCTAAGAATATCGTATCACCAGCATCTTCAATGCTAACTTTACGCATCATCTGGCGAACAATTACTTCAACGTGTTTATCATTGATTCGCACACCTTGTAAACGATAAACTTCCTGAATTTCATTTACCACATACTCCTGTACAGCAAACGGACCTTTAATGGCTAAAATATTAGCAGGAGCAACCTGACCATCGCTTAAAGAAGCACCGGCTTTTACAAAGTCACCATCCTGTACCAGAATTTGACGGGTTAATGGAACAAGATATTTTCTTACCACACCATCTTTAGCCTCAACAATAATTTCCCTGTTACCACGCTTGATATTACCAAAAGCAACCACACCATCAATTTCACAAACCACCGCAGGGTTACCTGGATTTCTTGCCTCAAACAATTCAGTTACACGAGGCAAACCACCTGTGATATCTTTCAGTTTACTTAATACTCTTGGAATTTTTACCAGTACCTGTCCGCTTCTTACATTATCTCCTTCTTCCAAAACAATATGACTACCTACCGGTAGGTTATAAGATTTATGCTCTTTACCTTCAATGATGATAGAGGGCAATTTCGTTTTATCTTTTGTTTCAATAACCACTTTTTCTTTGTGACCTGTTTGTTCATCTGCCTCCTCTCTTACCGTAACACCTTCAATAACGGCTTCAAATTTAACCTTACCAACAATTTCAGAAACGATTACATTATTGAACGGATCCCATGTACAGATCGTTTCACCCTTAGTTACTTTCTGACCATCTTTTACATTCAACGTAGCACCATAAGGAACGTTATTGGTAATTAATAAACGATCGTTCTTAACATCCATTATTCTAACCTCACCTGTACGACCGATTACCACATTGATTTTTTTACCTTCCGCATCTTCAGTAGCCACCGTACGCAAACCATCAAACTGAATAGTTCCATCAAACCTTGCAGGCATTGTAGATTCTACAGAAGCAGAACCAGCCACACCGCCCACATGGAAAGTACGTAGCGTTAACTGTGTACCAGGCTCTCCAATACTTTGTGCTGCAATAATACCAACTGCATCACCTTTTTGAGTAAGGTAACCTGTGGCCAAATTTTTACCGTAACATTTAACACAAACGCCACGCTTGCTTTCGCAGGTTAATACAGACCGTATTTCAACAGCTTCCATTCCACTTTCTTCAATATTCTGTGCATCATCCTGCGAAATTTCTTCACCAGCCTTCACCAATAACTCTTCAGTTACCGGATGGAATACGTCATGCAATGAAGTACGACCTTCAATTCTGTCAGCCAGGTTTTCAATAATATCTTCATTATCTTTTAATGCAGAAGTAGCAATACCACGAAGTGTACCACAATCTTCTTCATTTATAACAACATCCTGCGCCACATCCACCAAACGGCGTGTTAAGTAACCTGCATCCGCAGTTTTCAAAGCCGTATCCGCCAAACCTTTACGGGCACCATGCGTAGAGATGAAGTATTCCAATACATTCAAGCCATCTTTAAAGTTGGAAAGAATTGGATTCTCAATAATCTCACTACCAGATGAACCAGATTTACGTGGTTTAGCCATCAAACCCCTGATACCAGCCAACTGCTTAATTTGTTGTTTACTACCTCTAGCCCCAGAGTCAAGCATCATATAAACAGAGTTGAACCCTTGCTTATCTGCGGCTAATTCTTTAATCAACGTTTCTGTAATTCTTGTATCTACCCTACTCCAGATATCCACCGTTTGATTGTAACGCTCATTATTGGTAATTAAACCCATATTGTAGTTACCCCAAACTTCATCCACCTCAACAGTTGCATTATCAATAAGCTGTTGTTTAATATCTGGTATAATTAAATCATTGATGTTGAAAGATAGTCCACCACGGAATGCCATTCGGTAACCGAGCGTTTTAATATCATCCAGAAATTTAGCAGTAATAGGAACGTTGGTCCATTTTATAATATCACCAATAATTTCTCGTAAAGATTTTTTAGTTAACAAGGCATTGATAAATCCAACTGTTTTTGGAACATGCTGGTTAAATATTACCCTACCAACTGTAGTCTCAATTAATTTATAAGTTAAAGTACCATCATCATTTCTGTAGTTGGCTTTTACCCTGATATGAGCATGCAAATCAACCTGCTTTTCGTTGTAAGCAATGATTACTTCTTCAGCAGAATAAAATGCTTTTCCTTCGCCTTTTACTTTTTCAGTATCAGTTGATTTTTTACCCTTGGTGATGTAATACAATCCCAATACCATGTCCTGAGAAGGAAGGGTGATTGGTGTACCATTCTGAGGGTTCAAAATGTTATGAGAAGAAAGCATCAACAATTGGGCTTCCAAAATAGCAGCATTGCTCAAAGGCACGTGTACAGCCATCTGATCACCATCAAAATCCGCATTGAATGCTGTTGTTACCAACGGATGCAATTGGATTGCTTTACCTTCAATCAATTTTGGCTGGAATGCCTGAATTGACAAACGGTGAAGGGTTGGGGCTCTGTTCAACATAATAGGATGTCCTTTCAAAATATTCTCCAGAATATCCCAGATAATTGCTTCTTTCTTATCAACTAATTTACGGGCTGATTTTACCGTTTTAACGATACCTCTTTCAATCAGTTTACGAATAATAAATGGCTTAAATAATTCAGCAGCCATATCCTTTGGCAAACCACATTCATGCATCTTTAATTCTGGTCCTACTACAATTACTGAACGACCGGAATAATCCACACGTTTACCCAATAAATTCTGACGGAAACGTCCCTGCTTACCTTTCAATACATCACTCAATGATTTTAAAGCACGTCCACCTTCTGCTTTTACAGCATTTGATTTACGGCTATTATCAAACAATGAATCGATGGCTTCCTGTAACATGCGTTTTTCATTACGCAGAATAACTTCAGGTGCTTTAATTTCTAATAATCTTTTTAAACGGTTATTACGGATAATAACACGACGGTATAAATCATTCAAGTCAGAAGATGCAAAACGACCTCCATCCAAAGGAACCAATGGACGTAATTCCGGTGGAATTACTGGTATATATTGCATAACCATCCATTCAGGACGGTTGTTAATTCTTGTATTGGCATCACGGAAACTTTCTACTACGCTCAAACGCTTTAAGGCATCAGCTTTACGTTGCTGAGAAGTTTCAACAGCAGCAGAATTACGCAAATCAAAACTCAACTGATCCAAATCGATGCGTTGCAATAAATCATGCACAGCTTCTGCACCCATTTTAGCGATGAATTTATTTGGGTCTTCATCTGCTAAATGCTGGTTATCTTTTGGTAGGGTATCTAAAATATCCAGATACTCTTCTTCAGTTAATAAATCACCAAAATTTTGCCCTTTATCAGCTCTGATTCCCGATTGAATTACTACAAAACGCTCATAGTAAACAATGGTTTCCAATTTCTTGGAACTCATTCCCAACAGGTAACCAATTTTATTTGGTAAAGATTTAAAGTACCATATATGCACAACAGGCACCACCAATTTGATGTGCCCCATTCTTTCACGACGTACTTTCTTTTCTGTTACTTCCACACCGCATCTGTCGCACACTATTCCTTTATAACGGATGCGTTTGTATTTTCCGCAAGCACATTCATAATCCTTAACTGGTCCAAAAATTCTTTCGCAAAACAAACCATCTCTTTCTGGCTTGTAGGTACGATAGTTAATGGTTTCGGGCTTTAGTACCTCACCAAAACTTCTTTCTAAAATACTGTCTGGAGAAGCCAGACCAATAGTTATTTTTGAGAAAGTAGATCTGGGGCGGTTTTCTTTTTTAAATGCCATATTGCTAATTGATAATTTTTAAATTGATAATTGAAAATTCTTTTGGAACAATCATTTAATCTTTTCTCAACATCGTTGTGTCACTCACTTTTACTTTCTCAGCTTTAAGCAACAAACCTGTGAGTGGCGAATGGTCAATTGCGAAATATTGTCTATTCACCATTGACCATTCACTTATCTTATTCAAAAGTTAGATCTAATCCTAATCCTCTTAATTCATGCACCAATACGTTAAATGATTCCGGTACACCTGGTCTTGGAATATTGTCTCCCTTAACAATTGCTTCATAAGTTTTAGCCCTTCCAATGATATCATCAGATTTAAGCGTCAACAATTCCTGCAAAATGTTAGAAGCACCATAAGCCTCCAATGCCCAAACCTCCATCTCACCGAAACGCTGTCCACCAAACTGTGCTTTACCTCCCAAGGGTTGTTGAGTTATCAAACTGTATGGTCCAATTGAACGTGCATGCATTTTATCATCCACCATGTGGTGCAATTTGATGATGTAAATTATACCGACTGTTGCCTTCTGATCAAAACGCTCACCAGTTTCTCCATCATATAAATAAGTATGACCAAATGTTGGTAAACCTGCTTTTTCAATGTACCCGGCAATTTCGTCAACACTAGCCCCATCAAAAATTGGTGTTGCAAACTTGCATCCTAATTTTTCGCCAGCCCAACCTAGTACTGTTTCGTAAATCTGTCCAAGGTTCATACGACTAG
>JAYTTM010000654.1:0-1406 GCA_043745055.1 Chitinophagaceae bacterium
GTCAATAAAAACATTTGAAAAATTGATGGCTTCATTTTGTAAACTATTGATAACAAAATTATGCACCGGCCAAAAAGTATCTTCGGGAAAAGATGCAGTACCCAAGCCATCCTGGTTGGTCACCATCACCAATTCAAAATTTAACTCAGCTGCTATTTTTTTTAAATAGTAAAACATTTCCGGATAGAATTCCAGTTTAGAAAATGTATCCAATTGGTAGGTAGGTGGCGCTTCTTTTATGATTACACCATCACGGTCAATAAAGAGAATTCTTTTGGCTCCCTGCCCTGTTACAGATGTATTAAGTGTACTGCCTTTTTCGGCAACTTTACTATTGCTCATAGCTTTGTAATAAATTTATTAAAATAGAATTTTCCTCCCGGGTTCCAATGGTTATTCTTAAGCAATTGGCACAATGTACATCTTTGCTTCTGTTACGCACAATCACTTCGTGGCTGCTTAAATGATTGTACAATTCGTTGGCATCTTTTACTTTCACCAAAATAAAATTAGCATCACTGGGAAATATTTTTTCTACAAAAGAAAGTTGTTTCAATTCCTGAATCAATATTTCCTTTTGCACAACCACTTCCTTTATCCATTCATTTACCTGGTTAGAATTTTGCAAAGCCTCAACCCCTAACTGCTGGGATGCATCGTTGATATTGTAGGGAGGTTTTACTTTATTAAACAAGTCAATAATATCCAGCGATGCATAACACAATCCCAGTCGCAATGCTGCCAGGCCCCATGCTTTGGAGAGGGTTTGCATCACAATTAAATTGGGGTATTCTGTCAGCTCCTGTATAAATGTTTTTTGTTTTGAATAATTGATATAAGCTTCATCAATAATTACAATACCGGGGAAATTATTCAATAATATTTCAACAGCGGCCCGGTCCATATCATTGCCTGTTGGATTGTTGGGTGAACAGATAAACAGTAATTTAGTGTTGCTGTCAATTGCTTCCAAAATACCTTCCACATCCAATTGAAAATCTTCTGTAAGATTTACTTTTTTAATTTGAACGTCATTAATATTTCCACTAACCTCATACATGCCATAGGTAGGTGGACAAATAATCACATTGTCTTTTTCAGGATTACAAAAAATCCGGTATGCCAGGTCTATCACTTCATCGCTGCCATTACCAACAAAAATATTTTCTGCCGGTACACCCTTAATTTTTGTCAGTTGAAATTTTAATTGCCATTGTAAGGGATCGGGATAGCGATTGAATTTGTCTGGTAATGGTGAGCCACTGGCATTTTCATTGGCATCTAAAAACACAGAAGCCTTTCCTGTAAACTCATGCCGGGCAGATGAATACGGTGTAAGGTTTTTAATATTTTCCCTGATGAGTTTATTTAATTCAAATTCCATTTTGTATTATTTAATATTATTG
>JAYTTM010000655.1:0-5141 GCA_043745055.1 Chitinophagaceae bacterium
CTCCAAAGGAGGGACTTCAGAACTCCTTATTTCATTGTGGCCTGCACTTTCTTCCGGGATGTCTCCGTAATAAAATTTTCTGATTTCTATTTTCATAAAATAATTTTAAATAATTAGGCTGCTAAAGTCCCTCCTTTGGAGGGATTTAGGGAGGCATTTTTTTTGCAAATGCCATCGCTGCATCTCTTACCCAACTACCTTCCTCATGTGCTTTTTTGCGGGCATCTAAACGTTGTTTGTTGCAGGGCCCATTGCCTTTTACAACATTCCAAAATTCATCCCAGTTTATTTCTCCAAAATCGTACTGCTTTTTTTCTTCATTCCATTTTAGATTATCATCTGGCAACTGCATGCCCAGCACTTTTATTTGCTCCGAAATCATATCAACAAATTGCTGCCGAAGCTCATCATTTGTTTTTCTTTTTATTTTCCATTTCATGCTTTGGTCGTTGTTGGTGCTTTCACTATCCCGTGGCCCAAACATCATCAGACTTGGCCACCACCATCGGTTAATGGCATCCTGGCACATAGCCTTTTGCTCCTGAGTTCCCCGGCTTAATACCAGCAAACTTTCAAAGCCCTGCCGCTGGTGAAAACTTTCTTCTTTACAAATTTTTACATTGGCTCTTGCATAAGGCCCATAACTGGTGCGGCATAGCATTACCTGGTTAAGGATGGCAGCTCCATCAACCAGCCAGCCAATGGCGCCCATATCGGCCCATGTTAAAGTTGGATAATTAAAGATGGAAGAATATTTTGCTTTACCGCTGTGCAGATCATTAATCATTTCATCACGGCTCATTCCCAAGGTTTCTGCAGCGGCGTACAGGTACAATCCATGACCGGCTTCATCCTGAACTTTAGCTAATAAAATGGCTTTGCGCTTTAGAGAAGGAGCCCTAGTAATCCAGTTTCCTTCGGGCAACATACCCACAATTTCACTGTGAGCATGTTGACTAATTTGCCGGATATTGGTTTTACGGTACGCCTCCGGCATCCAGTCTTTAGGCTCAATTTTAATTTCCTGGTCAACCTTGCTTTGGAAATTACTTTCCAGCTCCTGAATAATCATACTGCTTTATTTTGATAACAAATTTAATTTAAAAACTAACAAGTGTTAGTATAAAATTATTGTTGGGGAACTACACCCACTCTTCACAATAATTAATATTGCAGCAGAAAGATTAAAACCGGGTTGCTTACAAATTAAAAGTGCAGCTTAATAGGCTGCACTTTTACAAAATATTATTATTAAAGGCATCTCTAAAAACTTTCCTTTTCCCCTCTTTTGGAGGGGAATTAAAGGGGAGGCCAAACAAAAAAATGAGTTTTTAGAGATCCCCTTAACCCAATATTTTAAAACCTTGTATCTATCCACTGTGGCAACATAGCTCTCCAGGTTGGCCAGTCGTGTTTCCATTCGTTGCCCCAGATGCTGAGTTCATAATTAATACCTTTGTTGTACAATACGCCAGCAAATGCACGGGCTGCTTCGGGTGCCTCATATTCACCTTCTCCACTAAGGATGTGGATTCGGCCGCTGCTTCGGATTTGTTCTAAAATATAATGGTCGGTAAGGTTGGGCATGTAATGCATGGGTGAATTGTAATACACCTGTTCATCAAAAAAACCTTTGGTATATTCTGTTAAATCATACACACCACTCATGGCAATTACACCATTTAATAAATCGGGCCTTTTTAAAAATAAATTCATGCTGTGCAATGCACCAAGGGAAGCACCGCAAATATAGATGGGCGTGTTCCAGGAGGTGCAATTTTTTATAAACGGAATTACTTCATTATAGATATATTGGTTGTACTGATTGTGACGGATGGCTTTGTGCTCGCCCAGCATATCATTGTTCATCCAGCTTTCTTTATTGATGCTATCGACAGAAAAAACCTTGCATTTGCCTCCGTTTATAAAGGGTGCCAGCTCATTTATTAATTCAAATCTTTCATACTCAAGAAAATCTGCACCGGCTGTTGGTACCATTAATAAAGAAAAACCATAAGTGCCATAAGTAACAATGGGCATATCCTTTTGTAAAGATGGACTAAACCAGGAAGTTATTGTGCGGTGCATGTATGAAAGGTTAAATGAAATAAAAGATTGAAGTTCGGACAAATATTAGTTTTTAAAATTAATATATTTGGCAAATACGAACATTACAAAACACTACAATAAATTTTCTTGTATGAAAACGCAATTAAAGTATTTGGTCATTTTTCTACTAGCTGGCTTTTTGTTTACTTCATGTGAAAAGGAGCTTAGTGTGGAAAATGGTGGCACACAAACCGGTGTTATCGGGGGAACAGCTGTATATACTTTAGCAGGTTCACCAGGAACCTGCACTGTTGCAACAGTAAGTGGTATTTATAAAGTTGGTACAGCATTGGATGTTTCCAATACCATAACTGTATCTGTAAATGTAACCACAATTGGCACCTATAATATTTCAACAAACAGTTTGAATGGTATTTCTTTTACAGGATCTGGTGCATTTATTACTACCGGAGAACAAACAATTACACTAGCCGGTAGCGGAACCGCATTGGCTGCAGGCACATTTACTTATGCTTTTGGTGCAAATGGATGCAGTTTTTCTGTTTCTATTGCATCAGCAGGTGGAGGAAGCAGCGGCACTTCCGCTTTTACTTTTGCAGGTGCACCAGGGGCATGTACAAGTCCGGTTATTAACGGTACTTATGTTGCAGGTGTTTTATTAACAAGCGTAAATAATGTAACTGTTTCGGTGAATGTAACTGTTATTGGTACTTATACAATTTCAACAGGAACTTTAAATGGGATTTCGTTTACCGGCAGCGGAAGTTTTACAAATACAGGGCAACAAACAGCAGTTTTAACAGGATCGGGCATACCGGTTGCAGAGGGGGCTTTTAATTTTACACCCGGAGCAAATGGATGTTCGTTTTTAATAACTGTTAATCCTGCAGGTGCTTCACCAAGCGTGTATTATTACAACGTAACTGTAGATGGAATAAAGTTTACACAAACAGCTAATGTTGGAGATTATGGTTATTTTATTGGCACAGACGGACAGGATAGTGTAGTTTTAAATAGCGGGGTTACACCTGTAACAGATCCAACTCCACCAGGCGAGACCTACCTTATTATAAGCAAAGGTATTTTTTATGATTATTCATTAGCAACTGATAGTCAATTTAAAAATTTCTTCAGTGTAGGCACCTATCAATATGCACCTGTTGGCTGGGCTAATGGTATATCTGTTGAGTGGAAAGATGGGACGGGGAAATACTGGAATACAGACAAAGCCCCCGGTATTCAAGCTGGAAGTACTTTTAAAATAACTGCTATTGAAGACGACCCGGTTGAATTTCCAAAATATTCTGTAAAAGTAACTATCGAATTTAGCTGTAAAGTATACGATGATTTAGGGAGCTCAAAAACAATTACTGATGGAAAGTATGTGGGAGTCTTTACAAAATAATAATTTCAAAAAATCATAAAAGTCCTTCCTTAATTTCTGTCCATAAATCTCTGTAGCATTGGGCGGCATAGCTGCTGTTGGCAAACTCCATAATGGGTGCTTTGTGAATACCCATTTTTTCAACATCGCTTAAGTAAGGGATATAATTTTGGAAAAAGCGCCTGTCTTTATGCAGTTGTTCCATTGTTTCGTTGTGCAGGTTTTTACGTAAGTCGGCCATGGTGAAAAAGCACATCATCTTTTTAATATCCAGTTCTTTTTCTTTAAAATAATCCTTCACCATGTTATAGGTGCGGATAGAAAGTGTAGTAGGTATAACCGGCATAAGCACAACATCTGCTGCGTTAAAAATATTTTCGCTTAAAGCGCTGAAACCTGGAGGACAATCAACAAAAATAAAATCGTATTCTTTATCTAATTGTTTCAATACACTTTTAAGCCTGTTTTTATTACCCTTCATTTCTTCCAGCATAATGTCGGAGCTTTTGGTGCTGCTGTCTGCTGGTATCACATCCAACAATTCAAAATCTGTGCTTAGAATTGCACTCTCCAGATCTGCATCTTTGGTAATTAGTTTTTTAATACCAGGGTGCATTTTTGGTTTTGCTTTATAATAAAAACTGGACGAACCTTGTGGATCAATATCCCACAATAAAGTTTTAAAGCCATCGGCAGCAGCTAAATAAGCAAGGTTTACACAACTGGCAGTTTTACCTACGCCGCCTTTAAGGTTGTAGAGGGCAATGGTGGTCATAATGGTGATTTTTAGATATGTAGGAAAGATAAGTAATTTTTTTTTTGATAAAGCAAAAGGTTTCAACACAACCGGTTTTACAATAATGGTGTTCGGGAAGTAAAAACTCGAAATCCGGATTATTTTTTTATCCCTTCATTCCCTCCAGTTCCTTCTGTAATCTGAACATCTCATCCCTTAACCTGGCAGCTTCCATAAAATCAAGGTCCCTGGCAGCTTTTTCCATGGCTTTTTTGGTGCTGGAAATTTTCTTTTCCATTTTTGGAATAGTTAAATATTCTTCTTGCTCTTCTGCAGCTACGGTAATAATATCGTCATCTTCGCCAATAGCGTATGGGCGGCTGGGATCGTACCCCTTTACATCCAGCACAGATCCTTGTGCAAAAATTTGCTCCTTACTTTTAATAATAGTTGTGGGAGTTATGTTGTGTTCAATATTAAAGGCAATTTGTTTTTCCCTTCGGCGCTGGGTTTCGTCGATGGTTTTCTGCATGCTCTCCGTCATTTTATCAGCATAAAAAATTACCAGGCCGTCCACATTTCTGGCGGCTCTGCCAGCTGTTTGGGTAAGGCTTCTTTCATTGCGTAAAAAGCCTTCTTTGTCTGCATCTAAAATTGCGACCAGTGAAACTTCCGGTAAGTCTAATCCTTCTCTCAATAAATTTACCCCCACCAAAACGTCAATAATTCCTAAACGCAATTCTCTTAATATTTCAACTCTTTCCAAAGCATCTACTTCGCTATGTATGTATTTGCTTTTTATATTGATGCGATGAAGATATTTGTTCATTTCCTCCGCCATGCGTTTGGTTAATGTGGTTACCAGCACCCGGTCGCCTTTGGTAATGCGTTTGTCTATTTCATCTAGCAAATCATCAATCTGGTTAATGGAAGGCCGTACTTCAATAGGAG
>JAYTTM010000656.1:0-1405 GCA_043745055.1 Chitinophagaceae bacterium
CAATTAGTCGCTGGGCTTTATTGTAATTCAGGAAACTGGCTCTACGCTTGCTACCAAACAACCAGCTTATACCGCCAACAATGTAGCCAGTTCTTTTGATGCTCAAAAAATTGGTGACCAACCGGATTTAAGAAATCTTGCCATCACCATTGCAAAAGTTAGCCGCACACAGCTGGCATCTTTTACGGGAAATTTATTAATTGTATTTCCATTAACCTATTTGCTGGCATGGTTATTTTTTGCTGCAACCGGTACTAAAATTGCCGAAGGCGCAGCAGCACAAAAATTATTAACCGATCAGCAACCTCTTCATAGCCTGGCACTTTTATATGCCTGTTTTACAGGTTTCTTTTTATTTGCAAGCGGACTTATAGCTGGCTTTGTAGAAAACTATGTAGTGTATGGTAAAATTGCCGAACGGATGCGTAGCTCCATCGTATTTAAAAAACGTTTTAACGAAAAGCGCAGGTACAGGATTGTTCATTATATAGAAAATAACCTGGGATCTTTAATAGGTAATATTTCCCTGGGGTTTTTCCTGGGCATGGCAGGTTTTATAGGTAAAGCATTTGGTATTCCTTTCGATATCCGGCACATCACTATTTCTGCAGCCAATTCTGCCATTGGATTTTTTGGTCTTAACCACGCCGTTTCTGCAAAAGAAATTTGGTACACGCTCTTTGGTGTAGGCATGATTGGCTTTTTAAATTTTGCGGTAAGCTTTGGTCTTGCATTTTATGTAGCTGTCAAAAGCCGGGGTATACGCCTGAGAGATTATCCTGAATTTTTAGGGATTCTTTGGAGATACTTATTGAATTATCCTAGAGATTTTGTAAAAGCGCCGTATAACGGCAGAACAGCTAATCAGCTAAGATAGACTGGGGATATTTTCCTATCATCATTACAACAACTCAATTCAGTTAAGAATCTCGCCTGTTTTCAACTGTGAAGTTTTAAAAAGCCGGTGGATTGCATTATTATGTTGGTTCAACTGGCAAATAAAAAATTACATACATTCAATTTCCTCAACTATCTTTTAAAAAAATCTCTGGTTGATTTATGTAATTCTACTTACTTGCACATCTAACCATCAACTAATCAACTATTCAAATGGCGCAACAAATTGTATATTGTAATTCAAACCCTTTCAATATGATGTATAAAAAAATATTGCTGTGGCTTATGAGCCTGGTAATATGCACTGGTACTATGGCACAGATAAATAACGACTACGATACAAACTGGAAAAAAGTGGAGGTTATAGAAAAAAAAGGCCTCACTAAAACAGCACAGACAGAAGTAAATATTATTTACAAACTGGCAATTAAAGACAACAATGATGCACAACAAATAAAGGCCTGCATGTACCTGATCCGCTATCGGAATATGGTAGAAGAAAACAGCA
>JAYTTM010000657.1:0-5137 GCA_043745055.1 Chitinophagaceae bacterium
GCTGCTGTTTCATCCTGTATCTCATAAATCACCTGCTGCATAATATCTTTAGGAGCAAGGTATAAATTGGCGGGGAAGATGGCTGCATTATCTACCAGCCCAATACGTTTGCTGCTGCTGAGTTCCAGCGTTTCTATGCTTTCTATTTCATCTCCAAAAAAAGTGATGCGGTAGCCAAAATCCACATACGGCAGGTTAATGTCAACGGTATCTCCTTTTACCCGGAAAGTACCTCTTGTAAAATCTCCCTGGCTGCGGCTGTACAAACTATTTACCAATGCATGTAAAAACCCCTGACGGGAAATAACCTGTCCTTTTTGAATGCGGACAATACCGTTTTCAAATTCAGTTGGGTTACCCATACCGTAGATGCAGCTTACACTTGCTACAACAATAATATCTCTGCGCCCACTAAGCAACTGTGCGGTTGCCTGCAGGCGAAGTTTATCTAACTCTTCATTGATGCTTAAATCTTTTTCGATGTAAGTATTGCTTACCGGCATGTAAGCCTCCGGCTGATAATAGTCGTAATAACTTACAAAATATCCCACCGCATTCTCGGGAAAAAATTGTTTAAACTCTCCATATAATTGAGCCACCAATGTTTTGTTATGCGTAAGTACCAAGGTAGGCCGCTGCACATTTTGTATAACGTTGGCAATGGTAAAAGTTTTACCGCTGCCCGTAACACCCAATAGGGTTTGGTACTGTTCGCCATCATTAATTCCTTCTGTTAGTTTAAGGATAGCATCCGGCTGGTCGCCAGCTGGTGAATATGTTGATTGAAGGTTGAACGGCACAGTGATTCTTTGTTTTTTCTTTGTAAAATTAATACTTGTAAAAGTGATGCAAAAGATGTTTATAGATTTATTCTATCTTAATTGACAAAGATTTTTCTATCTCCTTTTTCCTGATAAACCAGGCAATGGTAAAAGATGGGATGATATCTGTGAATGGAATAATTTCTTCTAAAAAATTCAAAACACTACCAATCTTACCCAGCTTTCCGCCAAACATTTTAAAAAATATAAAACCGGAAATGGGAGCCCAGGCAATATCAACAAATTCTCCCAAACCCGGGAAAAAATAAGTAGCCATTCCCAGTAAATCCATTATAATGCAAATGACAATATTGGGTAGAAATAGTTTTTCTTTATTCATAATAGGTTTCAAAAAAGTGTTTAATTATGTCAATGGCATTTCTGTTTTCTTTCACCAGCAAGTGATACGTCCGTTAAAATTATAACTAACCTCATCACTATTGGGGCTTAAACAGCTTTGTATTTTTAATAAGCGGAAAACGAAATAACTATTTCGGTAGTAATAATTAAATATTATAGGCATGTTTTGCATAAACAAATTTATAAAAATGTTTTGCCAAAGAGTAGCTTGTTTTTTGGTTAATTAATGCCAATTTAATATTTATCACGATATTATTTTACGGCTACTAATTTTCAAAAAACATTTTTCCAATTAAATTCCCTAATTTGTTTCTCCTCAACCACCTATATAATGACTGCTGCCAACCAACGCTTTACCGCCCTTGATGTATTTAGGGGAATGACGATTTGCTTAATGATTATAGTAAATACTCCGGGTAATGGCCCAACTACCTTTTCTCCTTTGCTTCATGCACACTGGCATGGATTTACCCCAACCGATTTGGTGTTTCCCTCTTTTTTATTTGCGGTTGGTAATGCTATGAGTTTTGTAATGGCCAGATGGGAAAAAATGGATCAAAAGCAGGTACTTTGGAAAATATTTAAGAGAACCTTCATCATATTTTTGCTGGGCTACCTTATGTATTGGTTCCCCTTTGTAAAATGGGATGCAAACAACCAGTTGATATTTTCCCCTTTTAGCAACACAAGAGTTTTTGGTGTGTTGCAGCGGATTGCACTTTGTTACGGAATTGCTTCGCTGATGATTTATTATCTTAAACCCAAAGCCGCTTTAAACATTAGTATTTTGTTACTGTTTGCCTATTGGATATTATTATATGCATTTGGTGACTCCGCTGATCCATTAAGTATGGAAGGAAATGCCGGGCAGATGCTGGACAAATGGCTGTTGCCGGAAAATCACCTGTATCACGGAGAAGGCATTGCTTTTGATCCGGAAGGATTGCTAAGTACCATGCCGGCAATTGCGAATGTTATAGCAGGCTTTACGGTTGGAAAATTTATTCAGCACAAAGGAAATACATACGAGGGTTTGACAAAGCTGTTGTTAACCGGCGTGCTATTACTTTTTGCTGCCTATTGCTGGGATTTAATTTTCCCTATCAACAAAAAATTATGGACAAGCTCTTTTGTGTTGCAAACGGTAGGATTGGATTGTATCATCATCTCCATCATTATTTATATTATCAACTTTAGGCAACAGACTAACTGGACTTATTTCTTTGAAGTATTTGGCCGCAATCCGCTGTTTATTTATTTGTTATCCGAACTGGCAGCTACCCTGTTGTACTTTTTTCGGGTTGAGCCTAAACTATCATTTTATCAATGGATTTATAGAAATATTTTTATCTATGCAGGCGAATATTTAGGCTCCCTTCTATTTGCAGTAAGTTTTATGCTGCTTTGCTGGTTGGGTGGCTATATTTTGGATAAGAGAAAAATTTATGTGAGGGTGTAAATGCCCTTCTTTTACAAAACAAAAAAATTACCGGGTAACATTTCTATGCAGGTAACTACTATAATCTGGAATGATTGTTTCATATTCCTGCTGCATTAAAGGAGACGTAAATATAAAATCTGCAGTAGCTCTGTCGCAGGCAAGTAATATATTCCAGGCCACTCCCAATCGTAACAATGCTTTTACATCGCTGTCATGCGGCTGTGCCTGCATAGGGTCCCAAAAAAATATCAGCACATCAATTTTGCCTTCGGCTATCATTGCACCAATTTGCTGATCGCCACCAAGTGAGCCACTCAGCATTTTAGTAACCGGCCTGTCTAATTGCTCTTCTATTAATTTTCCGGTAGTACCTGTTGCAATCAATTCATGTTTTGCAAGTTCTAGTGAATTGTGTATCGCCCATTCAATTAAATCTTTCTTCTTATTATCGTGAGCAACCAACGCAATACGTTTCCTTTTACCTATAATTCTTATTTTATTCATTTGTTTTGTAATTGATGAAAATTAGCCCAATCACCTCCCCTCGTAAATGTTAATTTAGTTTTAACCTTGCCGTCCGGCCAAAAAAGCTTACCTTTGCGCCCTTAAAAACAGCTATGGGTTGTGAGTTAGAAGCTTAGCAAAATTTGCAACGCACTAAATTCAAAGCCTGTAGCTCAAAGCTAAACAAAAATGAACATCCGCAACATCGCAATTATTGCCCACGTTGATCATGGTAAAACTACACTGGTCGACAAAATTTTACACGCCACTCAAGTATTCCGGGATAATCAGGAAACAGGTGAATTGATCATGGATAGCAACGACCTGGAAAGGGAACGTGGTATTACCATCTTTAGCAAAAACATTTCTGTTAACTACAAAGACGTTAAAGTTAACGTGATAGATACACCTGGTCACAGTGACTTTGGTGGTGAAGTTGAAAGGGTATTAAAAATGGCAGATGGTGTTTTATTGCTGGTAGATGCGTTTGAAGGCCCTATGCCACAAACACGTTTTGTGTTACAGAAAGCACTGGCACTTGGGCTTCATCCAATTGTTGTAATTAATAAAGTAGACAAGCCTAACTGCCGTCCGGATGAAGTACATGATGCAGTTTTTGAATTATTCTTTAATTTGGATGCAACCGAAGAACAATTGGATTTTCCTACAATTTATGGTAGCAGCAAAAATGGCTGGATGAATACTTCCATTACTGAAACGGAAAACATTTTCCCATTAATGGATGCAATTTTGCAATATGTACCGGAACCTAAGGTAAACGAAGGGCCTACTCAAATGCAAATTACTTCATTGGATTATTCTTCTTTCCTGGGCAGGATTGCCGTAGGTAAAGTTGCCCGTGGCAGCATTAAAGAAGGACAACAAATTGCCTTGTTGCAAGCCGATGGCGGGAACAAAAAAATGAAGATTAAAGAACTGTACGTGTTTGAAGGAATGGGCAAAAAGAAAACTACAGAAGTTTTTGCCGGGGATATTTGTGCAGTAGTAGGGTTAGAAACTTTTAATATAGGTGATACCATTTCGGATGTTGATAACCCGGAAGCATTGCCGGTAATTTGTGTGGATGAACCAACCATGAGCATGTTGTTTGGTATTAACAACTCACCATTTTTTGGTAAAGAAGGAAAGTTTGTAACCAGTCGCCATTTGCGTGACAGGTTGTTGAAAGAAACTGAAAAAAACCTGGCGCTACGAGTTGAGGATAGTGACAGTGCTGATAGTTTTAATGTATTTGGACGTGGTATTCTGCATTTGGGTATTTTGATAGAAACCATGCGCAGGGAAGGTTTTGAGCTTACAATCGGTCAACCACAGGTATTGGTAAAACTAATTGATGGCGTTAAAAATGAGCCATATGAAATATTGGTTGTAGATGTGCCGGCTGAATACAGCGGCAGGGTAATTGACCTAGTTACACAAAAGAAAGGCGAAATGCTGGTGATGGAAACAAAAGGTGAAATGCAGCATTTGGAATTTGATATTCCATCAAGAGGGTTGATAGGATTGAGAAGTAACATGCTTACCAACACAGCCGGAGAAGCTGTTATGGCGCATCGTTTTCACGAATATAAACCATGGAAGGGTGCAATCCCCGGCCGTAGCAATGGTGTATTAGTAAGTAAAACAACCGAAAAAACAACCGGTTATTCAATTGATAAATTGCAGGACAGGGGTCGTTTCTTTGTTGATCCCGGACAAGATGTTTACGCAGGACAGGTGATAGCTGAACATATTAAGCCAGGCGATTTGGTTGTAAATGCAACAGAGCCTAAAAAATTAACCAACCACCGTGCAAGCGGATCGGATGATGCTTCTAAGGCTGCTCCAAAGATTTTGATGACATTGGAAGAGTGTATGGAGTATATTCAGCAGGATGAGTGTATTGAAGTAACACCCAAAAATATCCGTATGCGGAAAGTTATTTTAAATGAAGATGATCGCAAGCGAATGAGCAAATCTATGTCTGCTGAAGCAGTTTAAGGCATGTTGT
>JAYTTM010000658.1:0-5134 GCA_043745055.1 Chitinophagaceae bacterium
GGTAGACCCTGTTTACTTTTTCTTTAATGATTTAAATGCAGAACAATACGACCGCTTGCTGAAGATTGCTGCTACTGGTAGTGCTAAGAGTTTTGATTAATAGTTACTTTACTTTTTTGATTAACCATTTATCTACATAAAAAAGGCCATAACACCAGATTAAGTAATAGACACTATCAACAGTTATAATCTTTTCCATATTGCTTTTACACCCACATCGAAAGCTTGCTTTATAAGTTAGCCTGCTGTTTATTGGATCAGCAGCACCGTTCCTTTTTTAGAGGTTGCTAATTTTCCTGAAAACTGGTAACGGCATTGCCAAACATATCCACCAACCGGTTGTAAGGTATTTTTAAATTTGCCATCCCACCCTAGGTGAGGGTCAATACTGCTAAATACTTTTTGACCAAAGCGGTTGAATATTTCCAGGCGAAATGAAACTAGTACGCCATAAACAGTTGCTTTAAAAAAATCATTGTGCAGATCATTGTTGGGCGTAAATGCATTCGGTACAAATATTCCATTAAAGCAATCCTTTAGATGGATAGATACAGTGTCTGATCCCTGACACCCATTGATATCTTTTACACTAAGCCAGTAACGACCCGGAGCATCGATCGTAATTGAAGGTTGCACAGAGCCAGTGGACCAACTGTAGGACGAAAAAATATCATTGGCAATAATCGGTACCTTTTCAAACTGGCAAATACTGTCAACTGCAACTAAAAAATCTTTTGGCAACGGTAATATGGCTGAAACCGTTACACTGTCCATAGCCAAACATGCATTTGAATTTGTAACAGCTACTTTGTAAGTGCCTGTAGTACTCACATTGTAATACCTGGCAGTGCTGCCATCCTGCCACAGGTAGGTATTAAAATTGCCCGGGTCCAATTGTTTTTGTTCACCCATACACAGGTTAAAATTATTTACAAGCGAAGGCTGCGGGACTGTATATAGCGGAAGCACTACTACTGTATCTTTTGCTTTGCATCCATTGTTATCAATTACAGTAACAGAATAAGCGCCTGCCTGTTTTACTGTAACAGCAGCAGCAGTTGATCCATTGCTCCAGGAATATTGCGAATAACCGCTAACAGCAAAAATTGTTAAAGAATCACCGGAACAAAAACTTGTGTCATTCCCTAAGGAAACAGGTTTAGGTACCAGCACGCTAATGCCTAACGTATCATATTTTTTACAGCCTTCCGCCGTTGTGGCAATTAATGTTATGGTTTCATCCTGCACAGGAAATATATCAACGAATGCAACATGCTCTTTTATTATGGCTGAAGGTTGCCAAACATAACTGCTGAAACCATCACCAGGAGTGAGGTGAAGGGTATCGCCTTTGCATAACTTTACATCATCACCCAAACTGAATACCGGCAATTTTACTTCAGTTATATTGATTGTATCGCTGAAAATATCACCGCAAATATTATCTACTCTCACGTAATATTTTCCGGGTCGGGTTACTATTAATATGGAATCCAAAGAACCATCCTGCCACTGGTAACTGTTAAACCCTTTACCTGCGTTCAGTTGCAGCGTACTTCCTTTACAAATTATAGTGTCGTTTCCAAGATCAAAAATAGCAGGTGATTTTTGAATTTGTATCTGTATACTGTCTGCGAAAGAAGAGCAGCCTGCATTTAGTTTTACTTTCAACCAGGTTGTTCCGGTTTGCTTAAATGATACCGCAGCAGTAGAGTCGGTAGGTGTTTGCAGGTTTATAAATGCGGTATCATAAAACCAGGTTGGTTTAAGGTTACAGCCTGCATTGCGTTGGGCAGAGTATGTAAATGGTTCGTTCAGCCTACATAAAGTATTGCTGCCCGCTAGTTTTACAGAAGTACAAAGGGGTGTACTGCTACAAAAAATTTCACTAACCTGCTGGCCATAGGTATCCGGAACAAAGCTCACTGGTATATTAATCTCTGTGAACATACTAACCGGTAAAGTGCGATAGGTTAATGTTTGTGTATTCAGGTCAACATCATTAATAGGGGGAGTGTATATACCATAGGGGCAAGTGCCTATTACGCCATTGGCATCATATTTTTTTAACAACGGATCATAGTAAGCACCATTGGAACCCCCATAAGAATGATTGCCTGCAACATAAATATTCCCTTCATCACTCACCGCCATACCTACAGAAAACCCAAAACGTATAATATCAAATTCATGAATAAATTCAAGGGACAGAGCTGTGTCTGCTTTTAGCAACACATCTTTAAAAGTGCTGCCGTTAAAATAATTATACACACCATACAGTTTTCCAGATTTTACAGTAGCAGATCTCATAATGGAAGACTGTGCATCAAAGGATTTTAATTTGATAGGCTTACCAGTAGTATCAAAAGTACCCATTACAAACTGCTCTTTACTATCATTACCAGCATAAAAGATACGGTCACTATCAAATTGCACAAGTCTATTGTATATCGCACCGCGGCTACTATTGTTAAACTGCCAGGCATTTTGAATGTCACCGGTAGTTTTGTTTATGGATAGGGATACACTACTGTTGTCGTTTGCACCATCCAGTACCATTACCAGAGATGTATTAGTAGTGGTAGCGTTGGAGGTAAACAATAGGCCAGCGTCCAGTTCATGTATTTTTATCCATAATGGATTTCCATTGGCATCCATTTTATACACCAATACTTTGGCATTGTCAAAGATGCCCGCTGTGTTGTAATACAAATAAAAATTACCCTCCTTATCCATATTCAAAAACCCCGAATAGATTGCGCCAAAAAAATTATACTCTGAAGGTACTTGAATAGATTTGCTCCAGACCACCTGCAGATCTTCGTCCATCTTTATCAATGTAAAGCATGGTACACCATTCACAACGGAGTAATAGATCACCATAAAATGACTGACATCTATGGGTCTTGTAAAAATGGGTGCTGTAATGCCATTGCTGAAAATATTTACCCCTTTTATGAAGTTACCTTTTTCATCAAAAGATTTTAATCCATATTTAATAGTATTTTGGTCGCCTATTTCCTGTTCGTACCTTGCCGTAACCATAATGTGCCGGTTATTTCGCATTAAATTATAACTTCCAAAAGCATCCACATAACTGTTGCTTCTTAGCGTTTTATAGTAAGTGCTAAGGCAGGTATCCTCAACAGGCGCAGCCGGACAATATTTTTGGTTGCAATCAAACTGAAAGGAGAGAGCAGTGGTGTTCTCTGTAATAGAAGCAATGGCGCTTGCTGCTGCAGCATTGGCTACTGTGGCATTGCCTGAGGGATTTTGTATACCTCCATTTTCTGTATAATTAATGTCGATTGTTTTGTAAGTGCATCCTCCCAGTATACCCACACTGTCGGTTTTAATCAGTAAGCATTCGTTGGAAGCACTTGTATTTACTGCTATTAAAAATCCACCATCATTTTTTGATCTTGTAATGTCTGCAATAGCCGAACCAATCGGTACTGTATATTCTTTAATGTATTCAGGGCCTACCTGGTAGTAAGCAAAATGGCGGATAAAAATCAGCCTTCCTTCCTGCGGCACACAAAACCCTACAATATCTCCTGCATTGGTATGGGCAGAATTAGTGTTAAAATCAATACCACCCGGAACATTGTAGGTATGCATTGTTTCTGTTTGCACACCATCTGCCATAATATACCGGCGTAATGCAAACTGCCCTGAACTGTCTTTATTGACACCTGTAATAATAAGCCTGCCATTAAAGGAAGAAATATAGCCAGCAGTTGTTTCAGTGTTTGCTTCCGGCAAAAAGTTGGTGAACATCAGTTCCCCATCAGCCTCCTTAACAGTAATCAGTTGTGCATGTTTTTTTGCGGTGATGGTGCAGTTAAATGAAAGCGTGAGTTCAGAAAAATTATTATGGCCGATGCCTGAAAGATCGTTCATACCTGGTACAGTTAGTTGCTTTTTCCAAACAGCAGTACCATCGAGGTTCAGCAAAGAATAGAAAGCACCATTACTGAGTTGTGCTGCAAAAAATACATGCTGGTTATTGATGATGTCAAGCGATGTTTTCAATGGTGGAGCTGGCAGATCGATTACCTGCAGCCAGTTTATAGAAAGATCATCATTTAGCAACGCTGTAAATACCTTATCGGTTGCGCCATGTAAAATACCAGCTATGGCAATATGGCCGTCAAAAAATACTACCGCATTAAAAAGAGTAGTTGGGATGTTGTTTACCCTGAGCTGTTTTTGAGAAATAATTACACCTTCATTGGATATTTTAACCAGTAATCCCTCCTGTTCAGTATTGGGTAATGTTATATTTCCTGCAAGCAGGAAATTACCATCAGGCAGGGTAACAGTTTCTTTGATATTTATTTTTTTTCCTACATCTGCCTTCAGGTGCATGTAAAAAGTAGAAGTATTGCAGGTGGCTAAGGGTCCTAACGGTCTGGCAGCATTTTTTATGCTGTTAATATTTGGAATTGTAGCCAGCCTGATGGTCGAATCTTTTGCAAAAGGGAAATTGAATGGTGCCAATATACTGTTCTTTAGCGGGTGTTTTTGCTGAGCCACACAGTTGCTTGCAATAATTAGGGAAACAAAAAGGTAAATAAAACAACGGACTTGAATTGTCATACGAAATTTGTAATAAGCTAAGTCTTCGAAAAGCGTTTTGGTATTTTGGTAGTTAAAGATAACAGATTGAAAGGGTATATTGACACAGGATTTCTTAAAGCTAATGAGCAAGCCCAAATGAGTTGTGTTAAACAATTAAAAGTGATAGCCATAAAACAAACCTACTGTTACTGTATCAACAGAATGGCAGAAACGGTTTACTTCTACCCAATTTTTGCCTGTTTGCAGCTTACTTTGGGCATAGATTAAAGTCCAAGAGTTTTTTCTGTCTTTATTTGTGCTGATACTTTTTATTAAACCAATTAAAAAACTATCCTTCATGGAATGGAACAGTTTTATTGTTTATTTTTTCACTTACATCTTTCCATAATAACCAAATAAAGTTTGCGATATGTATTAGGTTATTAAATTTGGTGAAGTAACTTTTTTGAGGAAAAAACAAAAACCCATTGCTAATAAATAGTTAGCAACAGGTTTTTTATTCATCCCGTCTAAGTTTCCATTACATTCTTTTTACGAGTCATGTACCTCG
>JAYTTM010000659.1:0-1401 GCA_043745055.1 Chitinophagaceae bacterium
GCTTCTATTATTTGAAACTTAGAAGAATCAATCATGATGGGTATTTTAGCAATATCCGGTTCAGATTGTACCAGGTTTAAAAAAGTCGTCATAGCCTGCACTCCTTCCAGTAAAGCATCATCCATATTTACATCCAATACCTGTGCGCCGCTTTCTACCTGTTGCCTTGCTACACTCAAGGCTTCTTCGTATTTATCTTCTTTGATAAGTCTTGCAAATTTTTTGCTGCCGGTTACGTTGGTGCGTTCGCCCACGTTAACAAAGTTGGTTTCCGGCCTAACCACCAATGGTTCTAAACCACTGAGCCTTAAGTAGGGTTTTATATGTTTCGTCTCACTCATAAATATGCTTATTTTTTATTGGGGTAGGGAAATCCAATTGGATTTCTTTTTACAGGATTTGGATCTTGTAATAATCTCTTTAACATGATAAATACTTTTTTTAAATCTTCATCATGTGCTGTTAGTTGGTTTTCCAGTTTATCTATTTTAATGAACAATTCTTTATTGTCAAGCAGCAGCTGTTTCATTTTGGTAAATACTCTTATAATCTGGATATTAACCTGTATGGCAGTATCGGAGTTTAAAACCGAAGACAACATTGCTACACCTTGTTCGGTAAAGGCATAAGGTAGTTTTCTAGTGCCGCCCCATGATTTTGATATTCCATTTTGGAATATCAAGTTTTGAAATTCTTCTTTTGAAAGTTGAAACATAAAATCTGCCGGAAATCTATTTATCTTTCTTTTTACTGCCTTATTTAGATTGAACGTTTCCACCCTATACATTTCCGCCAAATCCTTATCCAGCATTAATTTTACACCACGAATCAGGTGTACTTTTTCAACAATAACCGACTCTGCAATTTGCCCAGCTGATAATTTTGCTTTTGACATAATTTTAATTTTGTTTGATATCGCAATTTGCGATATCAAATTTAAAGTGCTTCCTCCAGTACCGGCAACTCCCGTGTTTTAAATTTACTCACTTCGTCTGCAATATGTTTGATATGATCCGGCGTGGTGCCACAGCAACCGCCTACAATATTAAGCCAGCCATTAGCTGCCCACTCTTCAATAATGTGTGCAGTTTCGTGTGGTTGTTCATCGTATTCGCCAAAGGCATTGGGCAGGCCAGCATTGGGATACGCAGATACATAACACCCTGCTATTTGCGATAATTCTTCTACATGGCTCCTCATTTCTTTGGCGCCTAAGGCACAGTTTAATCCTATGCTTAATGGATTGGCATGCATTACAGAGGTGTAAAAAGCTTCCAGTGTTTGTCCGCTTAAAGTACGGCCACTTGCATCGGTGATGGTGCCGCTGATCATGATGGGAAGCTCTGCCCCCCTGCCTCTGCCCCCATCCCCTAAAGGGGAGTTATTCAACGCCTCTACTGA
>JAYTTM010000660.1:0-5114 GCA_043745055.1 Chitinophagaceae bacterium
GTGGCAATTTTTTTGGGACCAATACCTTTTATATTGAGCATTTCTAAAATGCCATCGGGCGTTTTTTCAATCAATTGATTAAGTGCAGATAGCTCGCCGGTTTCTAATAATTCAATAATTTTTTTTCCGCCCGATTCTCCAATTCCTTTGATTAAAAATAAATTTTCTGTTGGCAAAGTACTTAACTGAACAGTTAGTTTATCTACGGTGAAGGCAGTGTTGGCATATGATTTTGCTTTAAAACTATTTTCCTCATGTATATCCATCAATTTCGCTAAGAGTGAGAAGCAGTCTGCTATTTGAGCGTTATCCATATATTAAAAATAAAGAAAAAATAAGTTTTGTTTACGTATTATCTGTAGGTATAAAATTGCTTTCCAGAAATAGAAGACTAAAAAGATGCAGGTGTAAAATTAAAAAGTCCCGGTTAATTTAACCAGGACTTTGTTATTAGTTTTGCTTAAGAAAGTATTACTTTTTCTTAGCAGCAGCTTTTTTAGCTGGAGCAGCTTTTTTAGCTGGAGCAGCAGCTTTTTTTACTGGAGCAGCTTTTTTAGCTGGAACAGCTTTCTTTGCTGGAGCAGCTTTTTTTGCTGGAGCAGCTTTTTTAGGAGCAGCTTTTTTTGCAGCTTTTTTTGCAGTTGCCATGTTTTTAAAATTTAATGGTTAGTAAATAATAATTAAAAATAAAAACATTTTTTTATCTGTCAAAAAAAACTTTAATACTTATGCACTTGCCTCAACAGCATTTACAGAAATATAATTTTTATCACCTCTGCGTTTTTTAAATTCTACCACTCCATCAGTCAATGCAAAAATGGTAAAATCTTTTCCTACACCCACATTTTTACCAGGATGATAAACAGTGCCGCGTTGACGAACAATGATGTTACCAGCTATAGCAGTTTGACCACCATAAATTTTAATTCCTAATCTTTTGCTTTGTGAGTCACGTCCGTTTTTTACCGAGCCTTCACCTTTTTTATGTGCCATTTTATTTTTTGTTTATTGGTTAATCAGTTAATAAAATTTACAGGTTTTTTTGTTCTCAATTTTTAAGATTTTTAAAAACTAATCAACCAGTCAACTTGTATAACTAGTCAACTTTTTTATTAAGCAATTTCAGTAACCTGAATTTTTGTGTAGTGTGTGCGGTGACCGTGCTTTTTACGGAAACCTTTTCTTCTTTTCATTTTAAAAGCAATTACTTTATCACCTTGTACAAGTGCTGTAAGTATTTCTGCTTTTACAATGGCCTTTACTGCACTACCAACACTAATGGTACCCTCGTTATCAGTTAAAAGCACTTCTGAAAACTCCAGTGTATCTCCATTATTGCCGTCGATATGTGGTACATACAAGCTGTCGCCTGCTTTTACTTTAAACTGTTGACCAGCTATTTTTACTACTGCTAACATAAAAAAGAATTTAAATCCCGATTTTTTCGGGAGGCGAAGGTAGGGAAATTAGCTTTAAAAATTATTTTTCCGCAGCATGATTTAGAAGAAACAATACAACTATCTGTAATTACATACTTTTTTCTACACAAAACTACCTCTTAACTACCTGTTTTTCAAAGTTTATGCCTTTAAAACGCAAAGGTATTATATTCGCACCCTGTTATGAAAACACTGATTAATTTGTGGAAATTTATTTTTACCCTATATGGGTTTATATGTTTTATAGCAGGTTTATTGCTGATTTTTCCTTTTGTAATAGTTGCATCTTTCTATGGAAAAATTAAAGGAGGTAATTTTATTTACAAAATTTGCCAGTATTGGGCTGATAGTGTTCTGTTTCTTTGTGGTATCTTTCATACCAATATTTTCGAAAAACCCCATAGTACAAGCAAACCATATGTTTTTGTCTTCAACCATGTTTCTTATATGGATATACCCGTACTGATGAAAACAATTCGCAAACAACATTTCAGGATTTTGGGAAAAGCAGAAATGACCAATATTCCCCTCTTTGGTTTTATATACAAGCAAACGGTAGTATTAGTGGATAGAAGCAGCACTGTAAAAAGAGCAAAAAGTTTATTGCAATTAAAGTCTATTATAAAAAAAAATATCTCTGTTGTAATTGCGCCAGAAGGAACTTTCAATTTATCGGATTATCCCTTAAAAGCATTTTATGATGGCGCTTTTAAAGTAGCCATTGAAACGCAAACGCCTATTAAGCCAATTTTGTTTATTGATAATTATAACAGACTTCATAATGATACTATTTTTTCTCTTACACCCGGACGTACCAGAGCCGTTTATTTAGAAGAAGTTTCAGTAGAAGGCTTTACCACAAATGATGTAAAAATGCTGAAAGAAAAAGTATATAAAATAATGGAGCAAAAATTGATTCATTACAACGCAAGCTGGATCAAACAATCAACTATTCAATAACCATTTTTTGTAAATAAATAACTGTCAATCTTCATCTGTAATGTAAATGAGCGAACAGCATCAAATACCATTTCAAACCTCCCTGTTGGATAATAATGATACTACTGTTTCGGAAAAGTATGCCTGCTTTGCAGAGGTAATTCTCCCCCTTGCTTTACCTACCACATATACTTATGCTGTACCGGAAAACTTTACAGGTAAAATAAAAATTGGCTGCAGGGTAGAAGTTGTGCTTGGAAAAAATAAACGCTACGCAGGCATTATAAAATTGATTACTACTACTCAGCCACCCTATAACACCAAGCCCATATTAAATGTGTTGGATGATCTACCACTTTTATACAGTCAGCAATTGCAGTTGTGGAACTGGATGAGCAACTATTACATGTGCAGCGAAGGAGAAGTAATGGCAGCTGCACTTCCAGCTCATTTTAAATTGAGCAGCGAAACCATCATATTATTCAACGACGAATTTGGCGATGATTTTACCAGCCTGGATAATGAAGAATATTTGATTGCAGAAGCTTTACAAATTAAGAGCCAGCTAAGTATTACAGAAGTGCAACAGATTTTGGATATCACCCATGTTTACCCCGTAATAAAATCGCTGATAGATAAAAACGTGTGCATTGTTTGGGAAGCTTTGAGCGAACGATATAAAACTAAAAAAGAAAATTTTGTTGTACTCAATCATTTGTACAACGATGAAAATAAATTGAGTGAGTTGCTTAATAACTGGGGCAAAGCACCCAGGCAAATGGAGATGTTACTCAGCTATCTCCACCTCATAAAAACAGCAGGTGAAGTATCACAAACGGCGTTGCTAAAAAAATCCGGTGCATCTGTAGCACAGTTAAACGGACTGGTAGAAAAAAAAATATTGCTGGTAGAAAAGCGTGGTGTAGACAGGATTAAAACTATTCCCAAATCCATGCACGTAAATTTTGAATTGAGTATTGCCCAGCAAAAAGCAATGGAAGAAATTCAACTACATTTTACTGAAAAAAATGTGTGCCTGGTACATGGCGTAACCAGCAGCGGTAAAACTCAATTGTACATAAAATTAATTGAGCAATATTACAATGAGGGCAAGCAGGTTTTATATCTTTTACCAGAAATTGCCCTCACTGCACAAATGATTCGCCGCTTGCAGCTTCATTTTGGCGGCAATATTGCCATCTATCATTCTAAATTCAACAACAATGAAAGGGTTGAGCTATGGAATAAAATAAAAACCGGTGAAATACGGATTGTACTGGGGGCAAGGAGTGCCTTGTTCCTGCCCTTTAAAGACCTCGGCCTGATAGTGGTAGATGAGGAGCATGATAGTTCTTTTAAACAACAGGATCCGGCTCCAAGGTACAACGCAAGGGATGCTGCCATTTATTATGCCTCGCTTTTTAATGCCAAGGTTTTACTGGGCAGTGCAACTCCATCCATTGAAACCTATTATAATACGCAGAAAGGCAAATACGCATTGGTAGAATTAAATGAACGTTTTGGCGGTATTATGTTGCCGGAAATTGAAATTATTGATACCAGAAAAGTAGTTCAAAAAGGTAAAGTAATGCTTTCGCCTCAATTGGTAGAAGCTGTAGAAAAAACAGTTGCGGCAGGCAGACAAGTGATTTTATTTCAAAACCGACGAGGCTATTCTCCTTATTTAATTTGTGGTACCTGCGGCTATTTACCGCAATGTAAAAACTGTGATGTTACCTTAACATTACATAAATATTCAAACAAAATGCATTGCCATTATTGCGGCACTACTTATCCTAAATTAATAGAATGCCCGGCCTGCGGTACGGTGGCATGGATTGAGAAAAATTTTGGAACAGAAAAAATTGAAGAACTGATTGATGAAAAATTTCCTTCCCTGAAAGTGGCAAGAATGGATGTGGATTCGGTGAAAGGTAAAACAGCTCACGACAGCCTCATCAAATTATTTGAACAGCAGCGAATAGACATTTTGGTTGGCACACAAATGGTGGTGAAGGGATTGGATTTTGACAAAGTAAGTCTGGTAGGTATCCTAGATGCTGATGGATTATTGAGTTTTGCAGATTTCAGGGTAAATGAAAGAGCCTACCAACTAATGGAACAGGTAAGCGGCAGGGCCGGCAGAAAAGATGTTCAAGGGAAAGTTATGATACAAGCTACACAAGTAAATCATCCGGTACTACAGTTTGTGCAGCAACATGATTATAAAAAAATGTATGCATTTGAACTTGAAAACCGCCGACAGTTTTTTTACCCACCCTTCAGCCGTATTATAAAAATCACTCTAAAGCATAAACAAAAAGATATAGTAGATGATATTGCTCAAAAATTAGGCACTTCCTTGCAAAAAGATTTAAACAACTTTGTGGTAGGCCCTGCGGCACCTGTTGTAAACCGCATCAGAAATCAATACCTGATGGAGCTATTAATTAAGTTACCACTTGATATGAAGTTGATTGTCCAATACAAAAAAGTAATCCGCAATCATTTTAATTTATTATTGACTGAAAAGAAGTTTAAAGCTGTGTGGATGATTGCTGATGTGGATGCTAATTAATGGGGGGCTTTGTGGGTTGATGGGGTTGACAATGTTGATGTGGTTGGTAAAGTTGATAAGCATGTCTACTTTTTTAAAACCAATGATTGCACGAAAATAAAAATACAGAAATTATTTAAAATAGCTGATGCCAATGCAAATAAGCGAAAACATATCTC
>JAYTTM010000661.1:0-1397 GCA_043745055.1 Chitinophagaceae bacterium
CTGAAGGAAATTGAAACTGATAATAAACAACAGACAAATATCCTGTAAATTTTTACCAGGCTTTCTAATTTTTTATTATGTATCATTTAAATATGGTTGATTGTGTTATGTTTTTATTGACTGGAAGAAGATGGCCATGTAGCAGGCGATTGCCCAAATGTTTTATTTGGTTTATCTCTCATTGTAAATTCAAGCACGCCACCATTTATCAATGTTGTATGATCAATGTAGGTATTATTATAAGGCTTGTTATTTAACTGAACGCTTTGTATATATGGCCTGTTCTTTCCTGCATTTTTTGCACTGATAACAAATGATTTATTCCCGGCAAAATTGAATTTAACTTCATCAAATTGCGGACTTGCAAAAACATACTGACCACCGGAAGGATTACCGGGATATAACCCTGCCATGCTCCAAACGCCCCAGGCACTCATTTGTCCACAGTCTTCATTGCCTGCATAACCATCCGGTAGGGCAGCATGGTACATGGAATCAATAATAGTCCTGACCTTTTCCTGCGTTTTCCATGAAGCACCTACATAAGTGTACATGAATGCTATGTGATGACTGGGTTCGTTACCGTGTGCATATTGTCCAATCAGGCGGCTCACATCGGGCGATGTGTTGCCTCCATTTAATTGGGAACTAACACTAAACAATGAATCCAGTTTTTTAATAAACAATTGATTAGAGCCATGTGCAGTTGCAAGACCTTTTACATCGTGCGGTACAAAAAACGAATGTTGCCAGGCGTTGCCCTCTGTGTACATTGCCTTGTGCTCAGAAATATCGCACAAATCGCCAATGCCTGTACCACTCAAATGGGTATGACTAAAACCCGCAATCATCGAATCTGTATAATGATAACCGCTGCACCAATCCCAGCCCTGCGAGCCATTATCAGGACTTAACTGTACCATCCCAAAGGGAACTGTTGCACCCGGATAAGTGTGGCCGTGTGCACCGGTGCCGATGAAGGGGTCTACGTATTTAATTAATGACTGAGCATCACAATTAATTGTATTAACAAGTAGCTCAACTATAATTAGTGGTATAAATAATTTTTTGTTCAGCAGCGTCTTATCCAATACGTTATTTAGACTCATTCTATTTATGTATTTGAAGAAATATATTGTAAACTGAAAACTAAAAAAAGAATTAATTCTATTTAAAGCTATAACTAACAACAGGTTTATCACTGATTGAAAAAAGAACTTTTGTTTTTTCCTTCACTTTTAATAACAGTATATCCCTCA
This sequence comes from Chitinophagaceae bacterium, assembly GCA_043745055.1. Lineage (GTDB taxonomy): Bacteria > Bacteroidota > Bacteroidia > Chitinophagales > Chitinophagaceae > Ferruginibacter. The sequence goes on from JAYTTM010000661.1 coordinate 1,260, forward strand.
CATCGCCTTTAACTGAAAAACCCGATTCGGTTTGTGGTACATATTTGAAATTACCTTTACCATCTCCCAAAAATAACATACCATGGTTTGCATCCATTTTACCGATAGAGACTCTTGTTTTTTCAAAATTTCCTGCCA
>JAYTTM010000662.1:0-5108 GCA_043745055.1 Chitinophagaceae bacterium
ACCAATGCCAACGTTGCCTGGGTAGCTGTGCTCGGGCACTTGTATTCTCCCAATAAAGAGAGAGGTGTTTATAAAACTACTGATGGTGGCAATACATGGAAACTCACATTAAGTGTTGATGAAAACACCGGTGCTGTTGAAATGGATATCAATCAACAAAACCCCGATGAACTTTACGCATGCATGTGGTACCGCACCAGAAGAGCCTGGGATTTTAAACCTACCGGCAGTACCAGCGGCATTTACAAAAGTATTGATGGGGGAAATAACTGGAAGCTGGTAACGCAGGCTGGAAGCGGATTTCCTGCAGGTGAAACTGTTGGCAGAATTGGAGTTGCCGTTTACCCCAACAACCCTAAAATTGTATATGCTGTGGTAGATAATAATGCCCTGCAACCAGATACCGCTACAAAAAAAATTGATACAAGCAAATATGTTGTTGCGGATTTTAAAGATATAAGTAAGGAAATATTTTTAAAAATGGATGATAGAAAGATGGATACTTTTTTATTAAAAAACAGGTTCCCTAAAAAATATTCGGCAGCATCGATAAAGGAACTGGTAGCAAAAGATAAACTACAATCAACCGTTATATACGATTGGTTGGTGGCAGATGATGGGTTTCAAAATAGTGGTATTTATGGCTGCGAAATTTACAGGAGCGATAATGCCGGTGCATCCTGGAAAAAGGTAAATACAAAGCACATCAATAGCTATAGCAGCTACGGGTATTATTTTGGAAAAATATTTGTTTCACCAACTGATGAAAACAAAGTAATAACTTTTGGAACAAGCATAATTTTTAGCACGGATGGCGGCAAAACATTTACTGAAACTGATAAAGATAATACACACGGCGACTGGCACAGCTGCTGGATAAACCCCCGTAAAGACAATCATTGGATAGCAGGTAATGACGGAGGTGTAAATATTACGTATGATAACGGAAACAAATGGTTTAAAGCAACCAGCGTGCCGGCCGCACAGTTTTATGGTATTACAACGGATGATGCAACGCCCTATAATATTTATGGCGGATTACAGGATAATGGCACCTGGATGGGGCCATCAAAACAAATAAAAGAAGAGGAGGATTTTTCTTATGCAGAAGAAAAAAAACTACCTGAACCAGATGAATTTGATTGGAAGGCAATTGGAGGCGGAGATGGAATGCAGGTTCAGGTTGATACAAGGGACAATAAAACCGTTTATGGAGGATCTCAGTTTGGATATTATTACAGGAAGAATCTGGATGGCGGAAAATCATCCTTCCTCCATCCAATGCATGATTTGGGTGAACAAAAATTGAGATACAATTGGCAAACACCTATTCTCCTCAGCAAGCATAACCAGGAAGTGTTTTATTTTGGGGCGAACAAACTTTACCGAAGTCTTACAAAGGGAGAAGATTTAACCGCTTTAACAGCAGATTTAACCAATGGAAAAAAACCGGGTAATACGCCTTATGGCACCATTACTACCATTTGCGAATCTCCCATAAAATTCGGGCTGCTATATGTTGGTACAGATGATGGAAATATACAGGTAAGTAAAGATGGCGGCTATACCTTTTCGTTGATAAATGTTGGCATCAGTTTGCCTAAGGTTCCCAATAACTTATGGGTGAGTAGGGTTACTGCTTCGCAATACAAAGAGGGCAGGGTGTTTGCAACTTTAAACGGATATAGATTCGATGATTTTACAGCTTATCTTTTTATAAGCGAAGATTATGGTACTACCTGGAAACAAATTGGTACCGACCTACCAGCTGAGCCTTTAAATGTAGTAAGGGAAGATCCAAAAAAAGAAAATATTATTTACATAGGTAGCGATAATGGGCTCTATACTTCCTTTGATTTAGGGAAATCTTTTATGAGCATGAGCCTCCACCTGCCCCGTGTGCCTATTCATGATATCGCTATTCAGCAAAGAGATAATGAATTGGTTTTAGGTACACATGGCCGCAGTATTTATATCACCTCTTTAGATTCAGTTCAAAAAATTTATGATAAACAGCAAAAAATGTTGCAAATGAAAGCTTCTTTAAAAACATTTGATCCTAAGCAAATGAACGATGGGGATATTGCAATAGACTGCCCGCCGGCAAAGGCGTCTAAACGAAAAAAGAAAATGATGCCTGTAGCAATTGTAAGTAAAACCACCCAATAAAAAAGGGAAGTCAATTTACGAAATCAGGTGTTAAGGATATCCTGAAATTTTATCGGATTTATTAAAAGAGATTTATAATTTCTATTGATATTTATTTTTATCCTATTGAAGGTATCTATATTTGTGTATGACTATTACTCAGCTGGAATATATCATTGCGGTAGATACCTATCGACATTTTGCAACGGCTGCGGATAAGTGTTTTGTTACACAGCCAACCCTAAGTATGCAGATACAAAAACTGGAAGATGATTTGGGAAGTAAAATTTTCGACAGAAGTAAGCAGCCAGTTATTCCAACTGAAATAGGAGCGGAAATAATTGCCCAGGCAAGAACTGTAGTTCATGAAACAAGGATGATTTATCAGTTGATAAAAGATAAACAAGGTTTGATGCAGGGAGACCTTACTATTGGAATTATTCCTACGCTGGCACCCTATTTATTACCAACGTTTTTACATCCTTTTTTAGTTAAGTACCCGGATGTAAAAATAAAGTTTAAGGAACTAACCATGGATGTAATTATAGAACGATTAAAATCCGGGAGAATAGATGCAGGAATACTGGTAACACCTTTGCATGACAGTAGTATTTTGGAATATCCGTTATTTTATGAGGAGTTGATGGCCTTTGTTTCAAAAGATAATGCAGCACATAAAAAAACCTATGTATTGCCGGCCGATATTGATGTAAAAGAATTGTGGTTGCTGGAAGAAGGACATTGTTTCCGAAGCCAGGTACTTAATCTTTGCGAAATAAAATTGGAAACTAAAGCGGAAAGCCATTTTGAATATGAAGCAGGTTGTATTGAAACACTTAGAAAAATGGTTGAACTTAATAGAGGTGTAACTATTCTTCCGGAATTAGCCACGCTGGATTTTAATTTAAAGCAACAAAATATGGTGAGGCATTTTAAAGCACCTGTTCCTGTAAGAGAAGTAAGTTTAGTAACACACCGGAATTTTGTTAAGAAAAAACTGGTAGATGTTTTAAAAGAAGAAGTATTGATTTCACTACCTAAAAAAATTACATTGAATAAAAAAAGCAACCTTATTAAAATATAGTTGCAGTTTATGTTCATTTTGATAATAAAAAATTTAATTCAACAAATATGACCATTTCAATCGGGCAAAAAGCTCCATCTTTTAATCTTTTTAATAGTGAAAAAAAAAGTATAAACTCAGATAGTTTTGCTGGCCAACCTGTTTTAATACTCTTCTTTCCTTTTTCTTTTTCCAGTGTATGTACGGCAGAATTATGCAGTATGAGGGATAACATGGAGATATACAATAAAGCTAATACCACCGTTTTAGGCATATCTGTAGATTCATTGTACACTCTACATCAATTTAAGAAAGATCAACAAATCAATTTCACCCTGTTAAGTGATTTTAATAAAACCGTTTCAAGAGACTTTGGGGTTTTGTATGATATTTTCCCCGCTTTTGAAATGCAGGGTGTAAGCAAAAGAGCCGCTTTTATAATTGATAAAAACGGATTGATTCAGTATGCTGAAGTATGTGCATTGCCAGATGATTTGCCCGATTTTGTTGCCATTCAAAGTAAACTAGGTTCCTTATAACAACCTTTTTAAAGGAGAGTAGCTGTTATTTATTTTGCTTTTTTATCCGCTGAACAATATATTTTTGATTTGGTAGTTTAATTGTTCTGTAATTACTTTTGCAAATAAAATCTTACATTTACCAAGCTGAGAAAGATTATTACCATATCAACTTTATTTTTAGCAGTAACGCTTACTTCAACTGCCCAAATCCGGTCAAATAATATTGATGGGGTTGCTGTAGTAAAGAAGTTTTATCCCAACCCAGCTACTACGGCAATTAATTTTGAATTTTCAACCGGTATTGATAAGCCCTACACCTTACAACTGTTTAATTTTATGGGACGAAAAATCTACGAAACAGGTACTGCTCTGCAACGTGTAATTATTCCTTTAAATGGGTTTTTCAGGGGAGTATATATTTATCAACTTAGGGACAGGTCAGGTAAAATAGTAGACTCTGGAAAGTTTCAGGTTGTTAAATAATTACAATTAAATTTCTGCAAACTAAATTTCTGCAACCAATAAGTTTTTTACAACTTCTTTGCTAAGTAGTTTTCTATCCTTGTTATTTATTTTTACCTCAAAACTATAATCGTAGTTTTCTATAGCAATTACAGCTATTTCATCTCCCAATTTTAAATTGCTTTTTGTGAGGTATTGCAAAAAGCTGTTAGAATGCTCTGCTACACCAATTAACTTTCCCTTGTAGCCTGCATTGCAATTAAGCAAAGGCTTGCTGTTTGATTTTGCGAATTGTCCCTTCGCATCTGGTATTAAATCACCATGAGGATCTGTTTTTGGATAACCTAAATGTTTATCCAATTGTTCTATCAGTTCATCACTAACTACATGTTCTAACTGTTCTGCAATTTCGTGTACTTCATCCCATTTAAAGTCAAGTTTAGTAACCAGCCACACTTCCCATAAACGGTGTTTTCTGATAATGTTTATCGCAATTTGTCTCCCCTTTTCCGTAAGCTTTACGCCTTTTGATTTTTCGTAGGTAATTAATTTTTTTAAAGCAATCTTTTTTACAAAATCTGTTATGGAAGCTGCACTCACACTTAATGAATCTGCCAACGAAGAGGTAGTAACGATAGTGCCGGTTTTTTCGTGCAATTTATAAATGGCTTTCAAATAATTTTCTTCCGCTAGTGAGGTCATGGTAGCTTTTTAGCAAATGTGGTATAAATTATTTAAAAAAATATAATTAGGTAAGCCTAAATATCTATTTTTGCTCAACAAAATTTATTTTTTAAGTATTCAAATTATTTTGCCATGAGATGGAAGTTACTGTTTTTTACACTTTTTATATTATATGGTACCAAATATTCATTTGGACAGGCAGGTAATATATCAGGAATAGTTTCTTACAA
>JAYTTM010000663.1:0-5107 GCA_043745055.1 Chitinophagaceae bacterium
TTAAATTGAGTTTGATCTTACTAAAAAAATTAAAAAAAAGCGTACTATCGATTTAGAGAGCAGGCAGAAATCACTTTTTGTTCTGCCGGTACTAATCTATTAAGATCACGGGTTATGCCCTGGTATTTTATACCCTTGGAAATTGGTTGGCTAAAAGATGCAATTGAAAGCATTACCAGGCAAAGCAGGAAGTAGATTTTCTTCATAAAGCGGTATTTAATTTTAAGAGTTTATTTTTAATGAGGAAATTTAAAGAAGCAATGACCGTACAAGTAGATGTACACATATGCTGATTGTGATTCTAAAAAATATAATTTATTGTAAGGATATTAGGTGGTATAAAGAGAATGGACAAAGGTGGATGAATAAACATCGGAAAACAATACCTAATATTAGGGGTCGACTGTTTATATGAACAAGAAAATTGAATAAAAAAAGCCTTGTATTTAAGAGCCTATTTCTATTTAACAGCGATTTGCTCCCTGTTAAAAAAGTATACTTTCAAATAAGATATCTTCTATAGAGTCAATGAACAAGTTGGAGAGTTACCTCATCGGCGCTTGCATTAAGTTATGCGACGAATGTTTGACTTTGTAAAAGCAATAAGAATTTCATTACTTTAGTTGCTTATAAGAAAATTCATTAGCAAGGCGGTTCACCCAATGCATCCAACCATTACATCAAACTTTAAAAGCAACTATCTGTTACGCAAATTTGTTCTGTTTCTTTTAAGTTTTGTATTGCAGTATAGTAATGTAGCTGCACAGACTATTAGCAAACCCCTGGCCTTTAATGCACTTACTATCAATGATGGTCTTTCGCAAGGTATGGTAGTGCGTATGTTCCAGGATCGGTATGGTTTTATGTGGTTTGCGACCTTAGACGGTCTAAACCGTTATGACGGTTATAAGTTTACTGTCTATCGCCATGATCCCCAAAACAAAACATCTATAACGAAGAGCTTTGTACAATCTTTCTTTGAAGATTCTCAAGGCCGGCTTTGGATTGGCACTATCTCAGGAGGCTTAGACTTGTTCGATCGTGAAACGGAAACTTTTATTCATGTAAACCAACAAGCGGGAAATATAAATTCTTTATCTGAAGGATCCATTACTTCTATTGCAGAGGATATGCATGAAAATATATGGGTAAATATTGCTGACAAGGTTGACAAGATCAGCATTGATAAAACAAAGAAACTTACAGGCAAAAGTTTTTCATTTCATCATGTAAAAGTACCGTCCAAGTCCGGCATGTCACTTTTATCTATTACAAAAAGCGGCAAAATTTATTATGCGAATTGCAGCGACGGAATGATGTATAAGCTCGACGATGGAATCGATGAAAAGTGGTCCGTTGTAATCAATTTAAATGATAGCCGGCCAAAAAAAAACAAGTTGACAACTCCGTATTATAGAATCGCACAATTGTTGGAGGACAAAGAAAAAGGAAAGTTTTATGTCTTTCACGATGAAGGGGTTGTTCGCTTCGATGAAAAAACGGGTGTACCCGAATCGGTATTCCGGAATGCATTGTTTAGACACTTTGATGGACCCATGCGGGCAACCCTAGACAAGTCCGGAACGGTGTGGTTTTCTGATGCAGGCAAACTGTCATTATTTGATACACGCACCGGCGAACTCAGGCTTGCAACTCCGCTCGACAATTCTTATTCCCGCAGTTTAGCAAGTGCATACAGTATATTCATTGACCGTAGCGGACTTTTATGGATCGGCACGGCCGGATACGGTATTTTAAAACGAAATACACGTTCAGAATTATTTCATCATACAGGTACTTCAGCTGACTACTCCATTAAGGAAACCCGGAACGGCAAGATCATTCTTGGAAATGGTATGGTTGTGCGGGAGGTATTTGATAAAGCGAAACATACGTTAATGAAAGTTTCCGAATTGAAGAGCGAGGAGGTGGAATACTTAGAAAGTTTTTTGAAACTACCCTTTGTCACTGGCGAAGGCGGCGACTGGTATGCCGATAGTAACAGACTGCGCTACCAAAATAAGGTTTTAAAACGGGCTACTTATTACAATTTGCCGGTTGCAAGTAATGATGAATACCCAAAGTTGATTCAATGTAAGATCAAAGATTCGAGCGGTAATATTTGGTTGGGCACATCGCAAGGACTCTTACGATTTAACCTGGCAAACAGAGAATGGTCGGTTTTTAAAAACAAGCCAGACGAGCCGATCTCGGTAAGTAGCAATGTTATATTTAGCCTGTGTCTTGATCCTGTGCAACCCACCAAATACCTGTGGATTGGCACCAATGGTGGCGGCCTGAATCGCATGGACTTGCAGACAGGTAAATGTCTGGTTTTTTCAACAAAAGACGGCCTACCAAATAATGTAATTTATGGCATACTACCTGACGATGAAAGCAATCTATGGATGAGTACAAATAAGGGACTGTCCTCCTATAATCTGAAAAAAAGCAGCTTTAGAAACTTCGATTACAAAGACGGGTTGCAAAGCAATGAATTTAACCGGGGAGCTTATTGCCGTACGAGCGAAGGCTGTCTTTATTTCGGCGGAGTGAATGGCTTCAATTATTTCTACCCCAGGGAGATCAGGAACAATACATCAAGGCCGCAAGTCGTTATCACTGGTTTAAAAATACGCAATCAACTGGTGGCTATACGAGCCGAAGGATCTCCATTATTAAAATCAATTTACCTCACTGAAAAGCTAACTTTAGCCTTCAAGGAAAATTTCATCTCCTTTGAATTCGCTTCCATGGATTTTACAGATCCTGAAAAAAATCTGTACCGTTATAAATTGGAAGGCTTTGACAAAGACTGGATCAACTCGGGAAATACTTACAGCGCAAATTATACAAACCTTGATCCCGGCACTTATACGTTTAAAGTAAAAGGGAGCAACAACGACGATTTTTGGAATGAACAAGGAACTTCTGTTAAGGTCATTATACTTCCGCCCTGGTATATGACCTGGTGGTTTAAAACATTTATGGCGCTTGCAGTTGGACTCGCCGTTTATGGTTTCTATAGATTTCGTTTAACACAGGCCTTGAAGCTACAGTCTATCCGCGACCGAATTGCCAGTGACCTGCATGATGAAGTGGGTTCCAACCTGAGCAACATTTATATATTCAGCAATGTGGCGCAACAAAAAGCAACAGCTAATGATCAAACGGTACCACTCCTCCAAAAAATAACGGACTACACACAGCAGTCAATGGAAGCAATGAATGATATTGTTTGGATGATTAATACACGTAATGATCGTTTCGAAAACATAATCGTTCGTATGCGCACACTTGCCGCAGAACTTGCCGAAACCTCCGACTGTGACTTACAAATGAATTTTGATGAAAGCCTTAATGATGTGAAACTTAATATGGAAGAGAGAAAAAACTTTTACCTTATTTACAAAGAAGCCATTAATAACTTGGCTAAATATGCAGGTTGTAAAAATGTGTGGGTTAGTATGAGTTTACGCCACAACACCGTAACGTTAATCATCCGGGATAATGGGAAAGGATTTGATGTGGCAAATACCAGCACCGGAAATGGTCTGTTCAATATGAAGAAGCGTGCAGAATTTTTAAATGGAACATTCAAGGTCGACAGTAAGATGGGAGAAGGCACTACCCTGCAACTTAGTTTTAAAGTTTAAGATCTTTGTCGACATTCACTTTTGTTTTTTGAAGTTATAAAGGTGCACTTACCTAATATTAGGGGTGGCCTCTTACAAATAGTTACAATACTTTTGCGTTGTGCCAATTAAAATATTAGTCTTCGACGATAACCGCGGGCGCCAGGAAGCGCTACAACTGTTAATTGAAAGCTCGGATGATCTTGAGTTTGTAGGCGCAAGGGAAAACTGTAATCATGTAGAAGAAGACGTTTTGTTATTGAAGCCGGATGTTGTACTAATGGACATTGATATGCCGGGTACCAATGGCATTGAAGGACTGAAACGCATCAGGAAACAGGCCCCTGATGTTTTTATCATTATGCAGACTGTTTTTGAAGATGAAGAAAAAATATTTACAGCTATCCATGCTGGTGCTCACGGATATTTTCTTAAGAAAACAAAGCCTGAAAAACTCCTTGAAGGTATACGTGATGTTTTAGATGGCGGAGCACCCATGACTTCTTCCGTAGCACGCAAAGTGCTGCACATGTTTACACAACAGTCATCCGATAAACGGGTTAACCAGGTTAACCTTACAGACAGGGAAATTGAAATTTTATCAATGCTTGGAAAAGGCATGAGCTATAAAATGATTGCTGATGCAGGTGGTATAAGCTTTCATACCGTAAATTCTCACCTTAAGAAAATCTATGAAAAGTTGCATGTTCATTCTGCAACAGAAGCGGTGTCAAAAGCATTTTCAACCATAAATCATTTAAATAGTTAGTCCGGTAAGGAGCAAGCTTGAGTATCGTTTAATTACCTGGTAGGCTTTAATTCCAATCGGGCTTTTTTTACTTTGTCAAAAAAATCAGCCTTGCACTGGTTCGATAATTCACCAATGTGGGGCAATCGAATAAGGAGAAGTTTTTGCCTCCCATAGTATTTCATCCGAATAACCATTACCATTCCCCCTTTTGATATCCTAATCCAGCCATATATTTTTAATCGTCCCTTTTCGTTGGAGGGCCTCCTACAAATACTTAAAATTTAGAAAATTAATCAACTACAGAAGAAGATTTTAGTTTGTAAACTTCAGATGATTGTCCTGTCTGCTTTCGATCGATAACTCTGATTGGATAGTTTGCTATTTAGTGAATGAAAGTAGCTAGCAGTATATTTTTAATGTACCAAGAAATATTGCGGCGAGCAGCGGATTACGAAATCAGAAGTATTGGACTACATAAAGGAAAATAGAATGGAGCAGTTAAAATTTAATTCAGAATAAAACAATTGCATCGGGAAGCCAAAGACCTTCTTGGTTAACAACGGTAAGCATGCTCAGATTTTCATTTCAGCCATTTTTGATTATTGTTGTGCCTGTTTTAGGCAATTTTATACCTTAATAACTGTAATAGATCTTTGACTTTTCCGGAAAGCTTTGCAACGTTTTAGGCAAATCACTTGATAGCTTTTTTATTTTGCAAATT
>JAYTTM010000664.1:0-5104 GCA_043745055.1 Chitinophagaceae bacterium
GCCATTATGCCCCCGGCACTTTCCTTTTTATTGGATGCAATTTTTACCACCTCCCTAAATGTAGCACAGCAAATAACAGGAATTGATTTATTAAAAAACTGCCTGGCAGCTTCCTGGTGAAAGCACCCTTCATATCCTTGTATGGCTATTCCTTTTAGTGCAGCTGCACTTTCACTTTGTTTGGATGCTGTTTCGTTGTGATGCTTTTTTTTCATTGATAATTTTCCGGTATCTAAATGTTTAAAAAAATAAAAAAAAATCCCCCGGTTTTATCGGAGGATTTTTCGTTGTTGATTTACTTTTTATCTTTTACAAAAAAACCACCCGGCTGCTTTTAAAAAAGTAGCTAAAATAAAAGTGGAAATAGTTTGTTGTTTGTGTCATTTGAAAAATGAAAGTAAGACAGAAATAATTACTGACCAATATTTTTTAAAAAACCATTTCAATATTAACCTTCACCTATGGGCAAAAAAATGTCGCCCCTAAGAATAGGGGCGACTTTAACGATTGCTTGCCATATGAAAACTTTTATTTAGAACCGGTTGAATCAAGCAAACAATAAACCGGCTTAAATTATTTCTTAATTACTGAATCAACTTTTTTAGTTAATGAATCAACTGCTTTCAGAGTAGAATCAACCTTAGCAGGCATTGCAGCAACTTTAGCTAATGAATCAGCTTTAGCAGCAGCAGCAATTGAATCAGTGTTAACAGTAGCTGTAGTTTCAGCTGAATTACAAGCTGTGAAAGCTGCAGCGATAGCGAATACAAAAAGGATTTTTTTCATTTTTTGTGATTTTTTAAATTTAAAATATACTCATTAATACAAAGGCTTTAAAAAGGTAACCCGGTTTTTCAAAAATATTTTTTTTTCAGTGTTTTGGGTTACTATTGCATCTATTAATGTATTAATGATTGTCCGGTGAGTACTACAGAACAAGAACTACAACTACTGAAAGGATTAGCACTAAGCGATAATCAGGCTATTGAGACTATTTATCGTGAAAATTATTCTATGATTCAGTCCTTTATTATTAACAACAATGGTTCTGCAGATGATGCTCGTGATATTTTTCAGGAAGCGATGGTTGTGCTGTATGAAAAGTCGAAAGACACAACATTTTCGTTAAACTGTCAAATTAAAACTTATGTATATTCCATATGCCGGAGATTATGGCTTAAAAGATTACAACAACTTAGTAAATATAGCACGCAGGTTGAAAGCCTTGAAGAGACTGTTAGTGTGGAGGATGAAATGGAGGAGCACGAGAAAAGAGACAATGATTTTACGTTGATGGAACATGCCCTGAGTAAAATTGGGGAGCCGTGTAAAAGTTTACTGGATGCTTATTATCTGCAAAAAAAGAGTATGCAGGATATAGCCGCTAATTTTGGCTATACAAATGCTGACAATGCTAAAACGCAGAAATATAAGTGTCTTATAAGATTGAAGAAATTGTTTTTTGCACAATACAAAAATGCGTAAGTAATGGATGAAATTATTTTAATTGAAACAGTTGAGCGGTATCTAAGCGGAGAAATGACCACTCAGGAAAGTGCTTTTTTTGAAGACCTCAGGAAAAATAATGCTGAAGTAGACCAGATGGTGGTTGAGCATTCCTATTTTTTGGAAGGTCTCCATAAATATGGCATCCTGAAAACATTTAAGCATTCCCTGCAAGAAATTGATGCAAAACTTACTGAAGAAGGTGTAACTGCAATACCAGCTTTAACCGGAAAAGCCAAAGTTTTAAACATTTGGCAGAAATACAAACGCAATATTGCGGTAGCTGCTTCCATTGCCGGTTTCATCTCTATACTAACATCGGGCCTGATGGTTACTTATTCAAAAAAAACTGGTAATGAATACTATAGTCAATTGGTAGAAAAAATTAACCAAACCAACCAGGAACTGATTAAATTAAATGCTGCTAAAAATAATGGTGTAAGCAATAAGCCCGAAGTAAAGGTTGATTACAGGGCTACCGGATTTTTAATTGATGGAAGAGGCTACATAATTACAAATGCCCACGTACTTAACAAAATGAAAAACATTTATGTAGAGAACAATAAAGGCGATTATTTTAGTGCTGAGAACATTTATATAGACAACGTGTTGGATTTAGCTATTCTTAAAATTGAGGATACGGCTTATAAAACCATCACAAATCTTCCGTTTACTATTAAGAAAAACAATGCCGATTTAGGTGAAGAATTTTTTACACTCGGGTTTCCCAGAAATGAAATTGTTTATGGCGAAGGCTATGTAAGTGCAAAATCGGGCAGTGACGGTGATAGTACATCTTACCAGCTAACCGTATCTGCCAACCCGGGAAACAGTGGTGGTCCGGTTATTAACCGTAATGGTGAATTGATTGGTATTATAACAGCTAAAGATTCAAAAGCAGATGGGGTTGTATATGCAGCCAAAGCAAAAAATATTTTTATGCTGATTGATCAGTTGAAAAAAGAAGATGCCAAATATCAACATATTAAAATGCCGGTAAACAATGATCTTAAAAAATTAGATCGGGTACAGCAGGTAAAGAAAATGGAGGATGTAGTGTTTATGGTAGTAGGAGCAACTAATAAGTAAAATCCCTTCAAACAAAATAAAAAAAAGCTGTGTATTTAAATATATACAGCTTTTTTTTTATAAATTTAACGTAAGATGTTTCATTTTATCAGGCTAACTATTTTATTTAAAAACATACATTAGCAGTGATTAAAATATCAGCATATTGAGTGATGACAAAAATGGTGGCAAATTCTTAACCCGTTTTTATGGGATGAATTAACCACCATTGTGTATGTATCATAAAATCAATTTTTGCTTAATCCCAAAGCGAAGCAGGATATTCACCATCAGCTACCAACTTATCTACACTGGCTTTTACTTCCGGAGCATCTTCTTTGTAAGTAACACCAAACCATTGAGAAGATGTTGGTATAACCTGTACATTAATATTACCCGATTTAACTGCCTTATCTACTACCAATGGAATAAAAAACTCACTCTTGGGATTGTTGATTTCCTTATCTAAAAATTCACCGAAATACGTTTCACATTCATTGATAAATTCAGGTGGAAACGCAAAGAAATTCATACTTACACTGGCATCTTCACTTACTTCATGCAAGCCTGCTTCGTCTTCGTATGTGATGATGCCCTGTTGGTTTCTGTAAATTTTAGTACGCTCGTTGATATCTACCAGGTTGCCCGCTGCATCTACATTACAAACGCCACGGCTTACGCTGCCGTTATCACTCAATGTCTTTTTCAATTCGTATCCTATAATGGCATACTTATCCGGTGCAGCTGCTGTGGTTAAAAATTTATATGCCTTTTCAAAACCTTCCCTGCCATAAAAATCATCTGCATTAATTACTGCAAAAGGTTCGTTTACTATTCCCTTGCAACAAAGCACTGCATGTGCTGTACCCCAGGGCTTTTTTCTTTCTGCAGGAATAGTACGGTCACTAACATATTTTGTTAACTCCTGAAATGCATAACCTACTTCAATTTTGCCAGAAAGTTTATTACCAAAGTTTTCCTGAAACATCGTTTCAAATTCTTCTCTTATCAAAAAAACAACTTTGCCAAAGCCTGCTCGGATGGCATCGTAAATTGAATATTCCATGATTGTTTCGCCTGCCGGACCAAACCCCTGCGTTTGCTTCATACTGCCATAGCGACTGGCCATGCCTGCTGCTAATACTACTAGTGTAGGTTTCATTTATTAATTATTTATTTTGAAATTTATATTCGTTAATTGCAACGAAAATACTGCAATCATTTAACTAGTAAAAAAAATTGCTTCAAAACTTACAAATAGAGACCGATTATTTAAAGGATGATTTATTTATCCAAAAAGGGATAAGCCTTGCAATATTGCGTATAGATAAAATCCATCCAATTATTTCCGGCAATAAACTTTTTAAACTTCAATACCTGCTGCAGCAGGCCAATCAAAAACCAGAACAAAAGGTAATTACATTTGGAGGCGCCTACAGTAATCACCTGCTGGCAACTGCTTTTGCCTGCCAGCAAAATAACTTAAATTGTATAGGCATTGTAAGAGGCGAAAGACCTGCACTATTTTCCCATACATTAAAAGATTGCTTACAATTTGGTATGGAATTACACTTTATCAGCCGCCAGGAATACAATAAAAAAGAGGAGCCTGATTTTTTAGTGCAATTAAAAGAGCAATGGCATGCAGCTATCATTATTCCCGAAGGCGGTTATCATCCCCTGGGTGCCAAAGGGGCTGCAGCCATTAATAATTATATTGAAGCAGACACTACGCATATTGCCTGTGCAACCGGCACTGCCACTACATTGGCCGGGCTGGTGGCAGCGGCTAAACCCAATCAGCAGGTGCTGGCTTATCCAGTATTAAAGGGCTGTACAGATACCCTGGCACGATTGGCATTTTTAAATAAATCGTTACCGCAACCACAACAACTTCATATTGAAACTGCATATCATTTTGGGGGTTATGCCAAACACACACCAACCCTGATTGCCTTTATGAACCAACTATACCAGCAACACCAGCTACCAACAGATTTTGTGTACACTGCAAAAATGATGTACGGTGTATTGGATATGATTAAGAACGATTTTTTTAAAGCAGGCAGTAACATTGTATGTGTGCATACAGGCGGTTTGCAGGGGAATTTATCTTTACAAAAAGGCCTTTTAACGTTCAGTTAATGGGTTAGGCAAGTATCTTTGCCACCAATCATTATAAAGCAATTCTTTTTGATTTTGACTATGCAAAAAACAGTTTTTATTCTATTTATTTTATTTTCTTTCTCCCGCCAACAAGTTGCAGCACAGGATACCCTGCCGAAGCTTACTGTAAAAAATGTCAACAATAAAATTATTGTAAGTTGGAAAATGAATTACGGCGCCTATATAAGTACCATCAATATACAGCGATCGAAAGATAGCCTTAAAAATTTTACTACCATTGGTACGGTGCTTGAGCCCATGAACAGAGAGAATGGATATGTGGATTATAAAGCAACCAGTACAAATATGTTTTACAGGGTGTTTGTTGCTTTTGTGGGTGGTACCTACCTGTTCACCAAATCGT
>JAYTTM010000665.1:0-5097 GCA_043745055.1 Chitinophagaceae bacterium
TTGCTAATGCATTTAATGCGGTAGTAATACACCCCGGGTGTTAATGAAGGATCAATCCAGTTATAGCCAACAGGAGTAATGCTGTTTCCGGCACTGTTAACATTGCCAAGTTTACTAAAATCATCTCCTTTAGTGGAGCGCTCTACTACATAACTATTAATATAAAATTCATTGGCTACTTTCCATTCAACTGATACGTTGTTGCCAACAGGGATAGCTTTTAATGAGGTATAATCAATTGACTTTTTAAATACCAGCCTAAACCTGTTTGCTGCATAACTTCCCGTGTCGATTGTTACACTAAAATTGTATTGATATGGCGCATTTAGGGTAACCGGTACCATTGTATTAAGGTACAAATCTTCAAAAAATGCAGCCGTACCCTGGCAAGTTTCGATATTTTCCATTATGAATTCGAGCCGGTAGTTTTTCAAACGCATTTTTGCCAGATCATAAAAAATAGTATCGTTGTGGTAGAGGAGATTTTTGCGTTCAATAGAAAGCAATTTTCCATCTCTTCTCATACTAAAATTTTCAGAAAAATTGCTCACTTTACCTGCGTCGTCCATATCTACAGCATTGGAAAAATCTCTGTTAAACAGGATAAGGTTGCCATCTGTAATATAAGCAGTGGTATCGTTCTCTACTGTGTAAAGAACAGTTTGCAGCTTACGTGTACGCACCGGCCGGAAAGCAGTGGTAGTGCTGAGTGCATTTTTATCAGATTCTTTAAAAGTAAGTGAGCCTCCTCCTCCAAAATCAACCATTACCGCAGCACCAGAAGGAATATATAAATTATCATAAGTGCTGGTGCCGGTGCCAGTTAAAGGAACACTGCGCAGGTAAGTACCTCCGGAACGTGTCATGGTTACAAAAGCACCTGCACCATAAGTGCCATTGAGGTATGGATCCCATACTGTGTATGTATTTGGAACAAAACCTGTTTTGTCGGCTGTATTAAAATCAACCGCTGAAGCATAAGGATTGCCTACCACTTGAAAACCAGTCAGGTTTCCAGATGCAGGGATTCGCTTATCCCCCAAAAATATTTGCCCTCTCGGCCTCAAAGTCGTTACCAATGGAAGTTTAAACTGGGTAGTGATTTGCCCATAATTTTTACGGTCACCTCTTACAAACAGCATCCAGCCTTCCCTGCTGTTAACAGTAGTAGCATTGGTGTTAGCAACACCCGACCAGATAGCAGCGGAAAAAAATCTTAATGAAGCATTATTAAATGCCCCTTGGTCAAAACCATTAGCAATGCTACCGCCGGTTATTTGAGTACCAAATGTATTTGAACTATCTAACGATGATGATGCATTAGCTGCTGCAAAAGTACTGAAATCCCTGGCCTGTAATTCTTGCCAGGCTTCGTTAATAGTGCGGCTTCCGGCCGTTTCAAATGGCGCAGATACCAGCCTCCAGCTCCTTCTGTCAGGCATATAGCGCTGCACAAAGAAATAGCCAGTGCTTCCTGTATAAGTAATATCTGAACTTGTCATTCCGCTTACACCCACCCTTGCTGTTTTAGTGGCAGTGCTTATAATACTTATGCCTTTACTATTTAAAGTAAGTTTACCGCTTTTTAATCCAATTGAATCGGTAATGGCAACGTTTTCATTAATGGTTAACCGTCCACCGCTTGTTTTATTAAGGGTTATGAAAGAG
The DNA here is from genome assembly GCA_043745055.1 of Chitinophagaceae bacterium. Classification (GTDB taxonomy): domain Bacteria; phylum Bacteroidota; class Bacteroidia; order Chitinophagales; family Chitinophagaceae; genus Ferruginibacter. The sequence continues at coordinate 1,669 of JAYTTM010000665.1, forward strand.
AATGTTTGGCCACCTGTAGCTGTTAAAGTACCATCATTTGAACCATTAAAATTTACATTCCGTTCATTTTGTACAAATGTTCCTGTTCTTGACCAACTACCGCCAACATTTAACAGACCAGCTGCATTGGTAGATAAAGTTAGTGTACCATCAATGTTTAAACTGCCAAGAATTGAGATAGGGAAAGCCATGGCAGCAGTAGTAACGGATGAGCCAGTCTCAACAGTAAAATTACCCGAACAACCTAAGGCAAATGAGGCAGGAAAATCAGTGGAATTTAATTGCAACGGCGTGTTCCCTTTTACAATTATACTTTGTGGATAGCCAGTTCTAAATGAGCCGGCTACATCTGTATTCCATTCCGTATTTCGTTTATAACCACCTGGTCCGTTATTGTAAATCAATGTGGAAGAAGTACCATAGTTAGGAGAGTTGGTAATTACATATCCATTGGGCTCTATTTGAAAAATTGAATTAACGGTTGTAATACCTGCTGCACCAAAATTTACACCTACGGTAGTAGTTACCAATACATTATTATCAAACAGTAAATTACTGCCAGCAGAGCCAGCTGTTACGCTTAGTTTTGCTACTCCAGATGCATTGGATCCTATTATTTGAAACTGTCCTGAACCTGTGCTGGTAAAAATTCTTCTGGTGCTACCACCATCCACAAATATGTTCAGAGAGTTAATGTTATCCCCTTGTAAAGTTATTAAGCCTCCATTCATGTCGATATCGCCTTTTAATAACTGCAGCACCTTTAAACTCAGGTCATTATTTACCTGTGATATAATGTATGCATTTGTATTCACAGTCATTTTTACATTCCCGGATGGCTTGTTTACTACAATAAAATCGAAATAAACGATACCGCCACCGGTTTTTGTAACCAACTGGTCGCCACTACCTATAAAAAAAACAGCCCTGTTATTGTTAAAAACTGAGGCAGGATTTGCAGCAACAGTATAATTGCCCCCAACTTTAATATCGCCTCCAATGGCATTACCTAACCGTAATTCACCATTTACATTTACATCACCCAAAACAGTCAATGCCACGCTCATACCAGGGCCATCTTCTAAAGTAAAAATCCGGTTGGCATCTATGGTTAACGATCCAGACATCTGCCTTGAAACTGTAGGAGTACCATTACTAAGTCTAAACGTGGTTGTAGTTCCTATTCTCACATTTGCAGGGTAACCGTTGCCGCTGTTGCTACTCCATTCAGTACCTCTGTTATAAGCCCCATCAGTATTATAAACAAGGTTGGAACCAATTGCATAAGAAGGTGCTTTGGTATCTACAAAGCCTCCAGCTAACATGAATAAAGATGAACCATTCTGAATAGTACTATTATCGCCGAAATTAACTGAAGCGGACAGATTTACATTTGGCAAAAGCAACGCATTGGGGCTATTACTCGTTATAGAAAACGCACCTAAAAAGTTCAATGTACCAGATGAGGAAAAACTTGCAGTAGCACTTTTTGCAATCAAGCTATCATTAGCTGAAAAATTAATCACACTAGCGGCTGTCATACTTACGTTTCCTGCTATTCTAAAATCACCTCCTGCAGCTACAGTCATTGTTTGTGATGTCATAGTTAGTGTACCAGCAACTTCAACTCTTAGAAATATTGTGGGTGTTACATCCATGGTAAGGTTAAAACCAGGCTGGATGTAAACTGATTCAGTTCCATTAAATGATGTGGGTTTATCATTAAGTAACCAAGAGTTTACATCAGATAAAATGCCAGCTCCACTAGCTAACGTAACATATAAAAATAGAGGCTTTACTTCGATAACTGCAAACTTGGAACCCAACCCATAATTATCGAAGTTGATTTGCCCCAACTGGGTATTGGTTAGTCCAACACCAGCTACATTAATTGTTTTACCTGCCGATGGAGTCCAGTTAAAAATTGTTAAAGTTCCTGTCCATGCAGGCGTATTGCTGCTGGCAAAATTAATTGTGAAACCTGCAGCACCACTACCCAAGTCAAGACTAGACGAACCCAACATATTTAATGGCCCTATGCTCATGTTATTTGTCAAAAACAATTTGCTTCCTCCAAATAAAGTTGTAGTGCCTGTGTAGCTATTGGCACCACTCAAGGTTAGATCTCCGGCACCGGATTTGGTTAAAGCGACTGTTGCTGTAGAACCATTGGTTATTAATCCTGCAAAAGTATTGGCTGCACTATTATTTACAGTAAGCGTAACGTTAGTACTTGCATGCCCATTGTTAATAGTGGCAGTTGTGCTTGAACCTGCTAAATTTGGAACAGTAAGGCTATTGCCGTTAAGGCTGAAAGTACTGCTGCCATTAACTGTTAAGGTATTGGTTACTGTTATAGAATTATTTAATAAAACAGATCCAGCTGTTTTATTAGCTATAAGGTAAGGAAAATCGTCGCTTGTATTTGTACTAATGGTGGAGTTGCTAGACCCTATAAAAATAACACCTCTACTTGTAGGATTAAAAATACCTGTTGAACTACGTGTCCAATTACCACCAACCTCAATCGAAGCTGATGCTGCATTTGAAGACAATGTAAGAGAACTTGAACCTGAAATTGTATTTCCTCCGATGACTAAGTTTCCATTAACAGTTAATTTATTAGCAGTACCTCCCATTGTTAGAGAACCATTACTGGTGGTGCCGGTTCCTAAGGCTAAAATTCCAGCAAGCCCTCTATTAGTTGTAATGGCATTTAAAGTTAAAGTTGTTGAATTTTGGATATCAATGTCTTGCGGATAACCAGGCGTAGTACCTATTGCACCACTTCCTACAGTCCATTCACTGCCAATTGCGGGAGTTCCTCCACTATTGTAAATCAATTTAGAAGATGAGCCATAAACCGGTGTCAAATTAATTGAATAGCCAGCGTTTAATTGAAGAGTTCCATTCACAGTAAATGCCCCAGTACCTCTAATTCCCCCAGCTATAATAAGTATTTGAGAAGCATCAACAACTAAACTCTTAGCAGAATTTATAAAAACAGAACGTACATTTCTTGTGTCAGAAACATTTACAAAATGGTTGATTATAACATCAGCACCAGCTGGAGGTACAGCATTACCAATCCATGTTCCTGTAGTATTCCAGGCACCATCGGCATTTGTAACATAACCATAAGTGAAAGTTGCTTTGTAATTATTGCCACTATTATTATAATAACTATCACCATCATTCGTATATGCTTGCCAATATACTTCAAGAGTATAAACTCCCGACTCTAATCCAGAAAGTAAATTAATGTTGGCAGATGCTGCTTCCCATGTTTGATTACCACCACCATCATCTGACCGATAAGGCAAATTAATAAAACTAAAAGATGGGGCAGCATTACCAGTTCTGTAAACCCTGTAGGCCAATTGCCCGCCGGTTACATTAGAAGTTCCATTTTTAAACGTTTTATTTTGA
>JAYTTM010000666.1:0-19381 GCA_043745055.1 Chitinophagaceae bacterium
GGAATATTACCAGGTAAAGAACCCATGCCTACAGCGCTTCTTACGCCAATACCATTTTCATCACCCCAAACTTTTGCAAACAATTCACTGCAGCCATTAATAACAAAAGGGTGATTTTCAAAATCAGGATTGCAACTTACCATGCCCAATACTTTGATAACTCTTTTTACTTTATCCAGCGACCCAAGTGTATCTTTTAAGGTAGCCAATATTGCAAGACCAACCTGTTGAGCGGCCTGCTTACCAGCTTCATCATCCATGTCAAACCCAATACGGCCTCTTATTAACAAGCCATCAGTTTTAACCGGACCGTGACCTGATACATAACAATGGTTTCCATCTACCAGGCAAGGTTTATAAACACCAACGGGCTTGGGTGCAGGAGGAAGTGTAAAACCCAGGGCTGCAAAATTTTCTTCAGGAGACATTTGTTGTTATTTTATAAAATTATAAATAATGAATACGCCCATCAGCCCAACAACAGAAACAATTGTTTCCATCACCGACCAGGTTTTAAGGGTGTCTTTAAAAGATAAATTAAAATACTCTTTAAACATCCAAAAGCCAGGATCATTCACATGCGAAAACATCAAGCTGCCGGCACCCGTTGCCAACACCATCAGGTTAGGATCTATTCCGGAAGTTGCAATCATCGGAGCAATAATACCAGCAGTCGTAAGTCCGGCCACAGTAGAAGAACCCAACGCAACTCTGATAACTGCACTAATGCCCCATGCTGCCAGCAATGGGTGTACTTTCATCTGTAACAATCCGCCTGCAATAGCTGTGCTGGTACCGGTATCGGTCAGCACTTCTTTTAAAGCCCCGGCACCTCCAATAATAAAAAGAATCAACGCAATATCTTTAACAGCATCACCAATAATCACCATTACTTCCTTGGTCTTTTTTCCTCTCTTAATTCCCAGCATATAAATAGCATACAATACTGCAACCAGCATGGCGATAACCGGTTCGCCCAATGCCAGTATTATTTTTGTAACTACATTTTCCTGGTGAATAAATAAACGGACAATCGTTGCTGTACTTATCAGCAACACCGGTAAAAAAGAAGCTAAAATGCTATTGAAAAGACTGGGTAAAGCTTCATCGGGCAATGGCTTTGCAGCAAATGCCTCCAAAGGTTTGGCCGTATATTTTTTTAAAGTTTGTGCAAACAACGGACCACCAATTAAGATGGCCGGAATGGCAATGAGTAACCCATAAAATAAGGTGATGCCCATATCCGCATGGTACTGTGTAACCAATGCCGTAGGCGAAGGATGCGGCGGAAGATAACCATGGGTAACGGACAAAGCAGCCAGCATCGGCAGTCCGATGTAAACTGCGGATATATTGTATTTGTAAGAAATGGTGATGATTAACGGAACCAGCAATACAAAACCAACTCCATAAAAAAGAGGAATGCCAATGAGGAAGGCGGTTAGAACTAGTGCCCAAAGCAAATATTTTTGTCCGAATGCTTTAACCAGGCTGGTAGCAATTTGCTGGGCTGCACCGCTGGTAGCAATCAGTTTACCCAACATGGCGCCCAGCCCAAGTATAATTGTAAGTGAACCCAACAAATCACCCATACCTTTTTGAATGGCAGAAACGGTATGGGATATATCCATTCCGTTGGCAATACCAATTAATAAACTAACCAAAATAAAAGCCAGAAATGCATTCAAATGAAACCGTGCAATCAGCAGGATTAATAACAGGATTCCAACTAGCAAGATAATGATTGGCATTCGTTGTAATTGGTTGGCAGATATCAATTGATTGGCATTAAATGAATGCTTTAAACTGATGGGTTATAAAAGTTTAAAGCTAATTAAACTTTTATAATGAAGTGATGATGATTTAAAATAAGATTTATAAAAGCAACAAAAAAAATAATTGTTTGCAGCGGACTCCTGCCTTAAATCCAGAACCACAAATTCTCTTTTCGGCAGGTAGGCCAAATCTTATTGTTGCAAAACCAGCCTGATTGTAAGCCAATGCTATAAAATATTTTTAAGTCTTAAATATTGCAGCAGTATGATAGTTTTTCCGTCTTTAATTTCGCCATAATCAATCATTTGCAATGCTTTTTCAAAGAGAATTTCCAGCACTTCAATGTTTTCCTGTTCATGCTCAAGTCCGCCGCCGGCATGTATTTTCATTTTACTCGAATACGTCGCAATAAAAAAATACAGCATTTCTGTAACTGAGCCTGGCGACATATAGGCTTCAAATATTTTTTTAACGGAAGAAATTTTATACCCTGTTTCCTCTTCCGTTTCCCTCATGATACAATCTTCGGGGTTGTCTTTATCTAAAAGACCTGCACAGCTCTCAATTAACATCCCGTTATCATTACCATTGATAAATGTAGGCAGCCGGAATTGCCTCGTAAGGATAACCGTTTTTAAATCTTTATTATACAATAAAATGGTAGCACCATTTCCTCTGTCATAGGCCTCCCGGCTATGGGTTTGCCAGGCCCCATCCTTCATCAAATAATCATAGGTTATTTTTCGTAGCGTATACCAATTGTCAGAAAGTATCTCTGTCTTTTTAATTTTAATATTGCTGTTTTGCATCGGGAATGTCATCTATATTATAATAAACTTTTAAACCTCTTTCTGTGGCCACTCTTACATCTTCATCGGCACCTTTGGATGCACCTTCAATCCTGAGTATTGCATCACATTTTTCCAGGAGACTGTGAGCAACCGGGTATTGTATTTCCTGCCAGGCTTCGTCACCGGGTTTGGTTGAGCCGGCAAGTTGCATGAGTGGTAAGGCTAACCATTCGCCAATCATTGGAGTATGACCTTTTCTGAACAACGGCAAGGCAAGTGATTCTAGCCTGCTCAAATTTTGCTGCATTAATTGAGGATCGTCATTTGTGCCACTTCTGTAGGGCCCCGCAATAAGTATCATCATAATTTTAAATTAATTTTATTTGCAAAAATTAGCTGTCAGCATATTTTAAATAACCTTTTTTACAGGAGCGGTAAAAATAAGCAGGCCAAATAAAATTGCGAAAATTGAATAAAAAATAACTGCAATCAAAATATAACTATTGTATGTATTTTTAATTATCACTTTTATAAGTGCAAATGCACCTACCATAAAATGAAAAAAATTACCTATAGCAAGTGGCTTTGCATATATGCCGCCAATTAATACTGATTTTGACATCCAGTTCATTAAGGCAAAACCCAAATAGAGCGCTCCCGCAATTTGGATAACTAATACAAATGCTGAGTTTGATGGAAGTATAAAACTGTTTAAAATTTCTTGTGGAAAGAATGTGCCGGCTAAACCAGTAATCCCCATTGTAGCTGCACTTGAGATCATTAAATAATTAGTATTCATTTTAAAAGGTTTTTTTCTGAGTTTCTTTTTTTTAGGCAATAGTTTCCATTATCTACGATGACTATTTTAAACAGCCTATAAACTGACATTAGAATAAGTGATTTCAGTTATTAAATTCAAATATATGTTTTATCGTTTACACAATAATTGTATCATTGTGTACTAAATATTACTTTACTATTTTAACTTAGCAGGGTAGGTAAAAATTAGCCGTATTACAGTTTTAACTTTCTGTATTGGTATTTGGCAAACTAATTGCCTTATTCATCAGCATAACCAACTTAAAATATATGAAACGTACATTTTTATTTTTTAAAAAGACAGGCCTGGTAATCATTTCATCGTTCCTACTATTAATATCAGCAAATGCCGTGGCACAAAAAAGCATCTATAAAGTTATACCTGGATCTGGTTCTAAAAAACCAGCTAAAGAGGGCCTCCCAAATATTAATAAGGATGATAACGACCGAACAAATGAGATTGGTGCTTACACTACAAGGAGCAGGCATTTACCACCAGGACAAGCCAAGAAAATTTATAGTGGCACTGCTAAAGATTATGCTCCCGGGCAAATGAAGAAGAGATATAAGAAAGATGGTAAACACAGAAATTATAAAAAGTATTGGGATAAAGAAAGTGATGACGACGATAAAAAAGAAAATAAAAATCATCATGATTAAAACAGCTACAACTTAGTAGTTAAAATAAAAAAATCTTACACTACATAAAGCTATTTTACCTTTTTATCATAGGCGTTATAAGACGCCGAATCTATAAATTTTGACTGATTGCATAACCTGCTAAAAAAGAAGAGCAGTAGAAGTATTACAGTTTCACGTACTTGAAATAAGAACAGCCCCCAATTTTAGCAGTCAAGCAATAATCATCAATAGGATAAAACTTCAATTCTAATTTTAAATGTTTTGTATACAGCAGCACAAGACCAGGAAAATTTATTCTATTATGATAAAATCAGCAGCAGTTCTGGCTTTTTTTCGTAATTGTTCTATATCAGTTTCAACAGAATCATGAACAAGGGCAACAGCCATTCTGCGGAAAGGTCTTGTAGTAGGTTTACCAAAAATGCGCAGATCTGTATTGTCTTGTTCCAATGCTTTTTCTACACCCGTTATAGAAAATCTGTCTGCTGATTTATTTGCCAATACAACTGCGCTTGCACCTGCCCGCATTAATTGAATTGATGGAATGGGTAAGCCCAGTATAGCCCGTGCATGCAATTCAAACTGAGATAAATTTTGTGTGCCAGCTAAAGTAACCATGCCTGTATCATGCGGGCGGGGACTGAGTTCGGAAAAATAAACGCCTTTATCCGTTAAAAAAAATTCTACTCCCCATATTGCTGTGCCTGTTAATGCAGCGGTTACTTTTTTGGCCATAGCACAAGCTTCCATATAATCCTTATCGCTAATGGCAACAGGCTGCCAGCTTTCCTGGTAGTCACCACGCTCCTGCCGGTGCCCAATTGGCGGACAGAATAAGGTAGGTCCGTTTTTTTGCGTTACCGTAAGCAAGGTAATTTCAATTTCAAACGCAATAAATTCTTCAACAATCACCTCTTTAATATCGCCTCTTGAATTATTGATAGCATAATCCCATACCTGCTGCATATCTGCCAGATTTTTTAAAACTGATTGTCCTTTACCACTGGAAGACATGAGCGGTTTAACTACGCAAGGCAATCCAATTTTATTAACTGCCTGGGTGAATGCTGCAAAATTAGTTGCATACAAATAATTGGCTGTTTGTAAGCTCAGTTCTTTACTAGCTAAATCACGAATCAGCTTTCTGTTCATGGTAAAATTAGCAGCTTTGGCGCTGGGCACCACCTGAATTAGCTGCTGCTCATATTCATAAAAACGTTCGGTGCGAATTGCTTCAATTTCTGGCACAATTAAATCCGGTTGGTGTTTGGCAACTAAAGCATCCAGCTGCCCACCATTCAACATATCTATAACTTCAAAACCATCCGCAACCTGCATTGCAGGTGCGCCTGCATAGTTGTCAACCGCAATAACAGTTTGTCCTAATCTTTTCAAAGCAATCACCAGTTCTTTTCCTAACTCTCCGCTGCCAAGCAACAATATCTTTTTATGCATGCTGCAAGATAAAAAACTTACAGAAATAAATTGGCTGAACTATTCGGAATTAATAATATTTTAAACGATATCCTCGTCCACAGGAAGTTCTGCCAGGGATGCCATTTATAATGTAACTTTATCAATAACCGCTGTCAGCGTTTTTTTTACGGCTAACGGGGTAACTCAATCCATTTTTGCGCCTACCTTTTTAATTGCACTTTAACCCTACGATTTGATAATTTTTATGCTTAAGTTTGAACTATGGCAAAAATTTTCATAAACTTTCGGGGTGGTATAATTGCACCCGCAATTTTACACAATATTTTATTGGTTGTAAACAAATTAAAAGTAAGAGAAGTCCGTTTTGGATTGCGGCAACAGTTACTGATAGATATGGAATTATATAATGTAGCTGCTTTTACAGAGGAACTGGATAAACTGGAAATCGCCTTTGAAGTTGACAGTTTTAGTAATCCAAATATCTGTAGCTCATATCCTGCAGAAGATGTATTTACCCGGAATAGCTGGTTAAGCGAAGCCATTTATAAAAAGGTTTTTGAATCGATTGATTTTACACCTCAATTAAAAATTAACATCTGCGATAATAACCAAAGTATTACGCCGATACTTACCGGAAACATTAACTGGATGGCATCGCCTTCTATGGAAAATTACTGGCATTTAATTATTCGTTTTCCAAAAACAAATGTTATTTACGAATGGAACATGCTTTGCCATACCGAAAATATAGCATCAATATCTAAAATAATTGAGGAACTTATTTTACAGTATCCGGATAAATTTATAGACAATGAAGCCGCCAGCGGAGATGATTTGTTTGCGCTTTTTAAAACAACTATTTACAAAGTGATACCTGCAGAAAGCCCTGCAGTACTGCCACAGTTTAACCTGCCGTATTATGAAGGCCTTAATCGTTACAATCAAAAATACTGGCTGGGTATTTACCGCAGAGATGAATTATTCAATGTGCAATTTTTAATAAAATTGTGCAGACTTTGTATGCATACTGGTATTACAGAGATATGCAGTACATCATGGAAATCAATCCTGATAAAAGGAATTGAAGAAAAAGACAAAGAAAAGTGGAATTTATTGCTGGAAGAATTTCAGATTAATATGCGGCATGCGGCCAACGAATTAAACTTTCAGGTAGAAGATAATTGTATTGAAGGACTTAATTTAAAAACCTTTTTGGTTAAGCATTTAAGTTTCGATGATACCAGGAGTTTTGGTATTTGTATTGGCATTAAAACAAGAAAAAAAAGTGAAGTTTTCAGTAGTATATTAGTGAGACAAAAATATGTTATAGACTTTTTAGGCATCCGACTTTTTAAATTGTACGATATTTTAATTGCCCAGGACTTTAATCCCAATGAAAGAACCGGCGAAATTTACAGTAAAGATAATCCTGCATTTTTATTACCCGAACAATTGAGAAGATGTATTTTAAAATACTACCACAACAGGGCCGCTGTTGTAAAAAACACCACACTAAAAACAGTTAAGTAAAATACAGGAGGCCTTATTCAGCTTCACAATTTTGATAGCTATTATTTAAAAAGCCCCAATAAATTTATTACTAGTAACCATACTCCATATGCCTACGAGATAGTTTAGCAACCAATTACACTAAAAAAAGAAATAAAAAGTTAGATTTTAAAGACAGATTTTTAATGACGCCTGGAAGGGATTGTTAACATTAAAATGTGATTAAACTCACAAAGATTTTGGCATATCATATTCTGCTAAAATGTGCAACGAGACAATCAACAGCGTATAGATTTCTTTACTGAATCAACACTAAGAAATAATTAACAATTAATGGCCGGATATTTGCAATATTCATTAAAGCCTCACCACTATTGCTTTGAAATTTATCTGTAAATATTTTTGTTTCAGATTGTATAGAAGCTTATAATAATTATGCTTATTAAATAATTATAAAAGAGTAAAATTCTTTTATTTTAAACAGACACAATATTTTGATACCTGATACGTTCTTTTAAAAAAACACCTAAAATTCTTTATATTAATCATTTTTTTAAAAATTAAAATTTACTCTATGAAATTAACAAAAAAAGCATTTATTGGTTTGGGCATTGTTGTCTTAAGCTTGTCAGCAATTTTGGTAGCATGTCAAAAAGAAGCCTCGTCAGTAAATAACCCCAACAGCGCAAAACAACTGTCTTTGTATTTAACTGATGATCCCTGCCAGTTTGATTCTGTTTTTATTGATATCCGCACCGTGGAAGTAAAAATTGACACCAGTAAAGAACATATGGATAATGATCATTATGGTGATGATGATGATGACAGAGATAATGACCATAAAGGTCGTGATGGATTTGGCAAATGGGATACACTTACATTCAATGCTGGCATCTATAACGTTTTAAGGCTTCGCAACGGTATTGATACTTTGTTGGGAAAAGCCAATTTACCTGCTGGAGCAATCAGGAAAATAAGATTGACTTTAGGCACAAATAATTCGTTGGTAAAAGATGGCGTAACCAGTCCTCTTTCTATGCTTGCGGGTACCAATAATTTTGTATATATAAAAATCAAAAAAGAACATGAAGACGTAATTGATGACAGGCATTCTGCTATGTGGATTGATTTTGATGTTTGTGAATCTATTAAATTGATTAACGGCCAGTATTACTTAAAGTCAGTTTGTAAGCCTTTTGGCATGAAGAATTTTGCAAGAATTGAAGGCAAGGTTTTTCCAGCTGCTGCCAATCCATTTGTGAAAGTCTATAATGCAACAGCATCTGCAACAGCCTCGCCAGAAGATGATGGAGAATATAAAGTAAGAGGGTTAAATGAGGGAATGTACAATATTACTTTCCAGGGCTCTAACGGATACAAAGACACTACAATTACAAATATCCAGTTATTAAAAGGTCAGGAAGTTAAAATCCCGACTATTACACTTCACTTATAGAATTTTAAACAACTAAAGTAAAAAGGCCGTAATTAATTTACGGCCTTTCTATTTTAATACCCTGATTGAAAAAACAAGTGGATATTATAAAGCAACCTGCTCTTCTTCCTTCCTCCACTCCCTATCCATTACAAACGTTCCCAAAGGCAACAGGGAAGCCAATCCTGCCTTCAACAACCAAAGAAAACTTTTGCGATAATCCCCCTTTACTTCCCATGCCAATACAATAAAAGCTACAAATAATACACCATGTATGCCACCCATGATTTTCACTGCCATCGGCATATTGGCGAAGTATTTTAATGGCATTGCAATAAACAATAAAAGCAAAAAGGATACCCCTTCTGCAATTGCAACTTTCCTAAACCAGCCAAATGTTTTTTTCATAATTCTATTGATGTCTTATTTTTAAATGATGTAAATATCCTGAAGTGAATTGAATGATTTAAATAAATAACAGAATTATCCCTTACAGAATATTGCTTTTTTTTTGAACAGAAGGTATGTACTCAAGTTGTAAAACTACAAAGGTTTTACCTCCAACTCCTTCACATTTCCAGTTCTTTTTAAAACGCCCCATCCCTGTAATTCTCCTTTAATTGCTTTACTAAAAGATTTGATAATGATATAGTACATCAATTGACGATAAACCAGTCTTTGTGGTATCATCCAGATAAGCTTTTTATAATCCTCTTTTTCAAACGCAAAAGCCAATGCTGCACCCGCTACATCTACCAACGTAAAAATAAAATAATACTTTACTATAAAGCCAATATCTGCCTGAATAATACCAAAGCCTGCAGCAAGTAAACTTAATACCAGCAACAAATCTGCAAGGGGTGCTAAAAAGGGAAGTATCATTTGATAAATTAAAATATTAGGCATTGCAACCATACCAAAATTTTTATATTTTGGGTTGAAGACAGCATCTCTATGTTTCCAAAAACATTGTATTACACCAAAGCTCCAGCGGAATCGTTGTTTTAAAAACTGCTTCATTGTTTCCGGTGCTTCAGTATAAGAAATGGCATCGTTACAATTTCGAACGAGGTATCCATTTCGATGTAATCGCATAGTAAGATCACAATCCTCAGCAAGCGTATCACTTGTAAAGCCACCTGCTTTTATAATGGCTTCTTTTCTAAATGCGCCTATTGCGCCTGGTACAACGGTGATACAATTAAGCAGGTCGAAAGCACGTCTGTCAAAATTTTGTGAAGTAATGTATTCTATACTTTGCCAACGTGTAATCATATTTATTTCGTTACCTACTTTTACATTGCCTGCTACTGCGCCTACCAGTGCACCTTGTACATTATCAGTGTTAAATTTTATCATCAATTGGCTTACAGCATCCGGCCTAAGTTGTGTATCTGCATCTATACAAACTACAAATTCGCTATCGGCCTTTTCAATACCAACATTTAAAGCAGAAGCCTTACCACCATTGGGTTTTGTGTATACAAAAACATTGGGAGTATTTTTAAATTCATTGTTTACCGTATCAAATGTGCTGTCTTTACTGCCATCATCTACAAATACTACTTGCAGGTTGGGATAATTTTGCAACAATAAACTTTTAATGGTTCTTACTGCATTTATTTCTTCATTATAAGCAGGAACAATGATGCTCACCAACGGCATTTCACCTGCCATCATTACTACAGGCGCAGCAAGCAATTTATTATTGCCTTCTCTCTTTTTTTGCAACCATGCCAGCAAGGCCATTATTAACATTCTACCTACAGATAAGGCAATGCCCACAATAAACAAAGCAAACAAAACATGGCTGCTCCAATAAGTAGCCTCGGCAAAAAAGAAATTTACTTTTGATAACCAGCTATCCCTGCTTGGCGGCAATTTGGGCATCACATCATCTTTTGTTTTTCCCATTAAATCAGCTACTGTAGTAAACTTGTAACCTCTTTTTTTAAAGTATTCAATAATTATCGGCAAGGCATCAACCGTGGCCTGCCGGGTAAGTCCGCCTGCATCATGCAATAAAATTATACTTGATCCTCTTGTCTCTACCTGGCTGATAGTTTTGGCTACAATGGATTCTGCAGTAACACCTACCTGCCAGTCGTTGGGATCAATACTTTCACCTATAGTTAAATAATTTTCTTCCCTGCTTCTTTCAATTGGTTCCAGTTCCTCATAAGTTTGTGGTTCACTATCTGCATTGTAAGGCGCCCGAAAAAGAATGGTAGATCTTCCGGTAACACTTTCTATCAGCAGCCTGGTCATTTTCATTTCCAATGCGGCACGCTGGTTACTCATTTTTGCTATATTACCATGAGTAAAAGTATGGTTGCCTATTTCGTATCCAAGCCTGTTGATACGTTGTAACAGTGGGATATTTTTTTCTACCTGAAGACCAACGACAAAAAACGTAGCAGGCACTTTTTCACGTTGTAGAATGTCTAATATTTTAGGAGTCCATTCCTCATCAGGTCCATCATCAAAAGTTAAAATAAGTTTATGTCCCGGGCCCGGTTCGGTCAAGTCTTCCCCAAATTTTTGTATAATATATCCCGATGGAAGCTGCACATAATGTTGCTCTGCTATCAGCATTTCAGCCGTATCCACTTCAACATTTATTTTACCAGCCTGCGGCGATGCAACAATATTTAATACTTCACCCTCACCATCATAACCAACATTATCCGGGATTATCGGGATGGTTTTCAAAACATCAAAATTAAAGGGATTTGCTGCAAGTGATTCGTTGCTGAGATCCCTTTTATAGTATGTCCACATCCTGGCATCTTCACTACCCATGCGCCAAAGTGCTGTGCCGGCAGTTTCATATTCATCACTAAACCGAAGTATATTAAATGTGGTGGCAGCATCGGTGCACCATACTTCATGTTTAACCTGCATCAATTCACCGTCTTCTCCTTTTACATCTTCTAAATAAACAAAATGACAATTGTAACTGTCATTATCAAAATCAACTTTTACATTTTTAATTTTTGCTTTGTTGATGGCATAATTATAAGTAATACTTTCACAGGTATCTTTTCCTTCAATGGTTTTATACCAGTCATATCCATAACCTGCAATACCAAGAATAATTTTTCCCGGTTCAATTTTTTTTGCAGTTCGTTCAACTGCGCCTTCAATCCATTTTTGTGCACTCACCGGACCAGCCCCTGTAGAGGTGTTGTATTGGTCGTATGCCATTAAAATTATATAGTCATTATAGGTAGATAGTTTAGTGTAATCATAATCATTATTATCTACTGCTACATCCATTGTTACCTTCAGTGATCTTGCATGCAATGCCTCGTACAATTCTTTTTGAAAGGTGGATAAAGGAATGTTGGTAGTTTCCTTTATCTCTTCAAAATCGATATTAATTCCGTCAAAATGATAATAACTAAGTGTGTCGGCTACCTGTGTAATAAATGCTTTTCGTTTTACATCATCACTTAAAATAGCATGCAGCAGCTTTCCATCAAAATCTTTGAGTGTAGAATTAAAGTTGCTGAGTATAGGCATTATCTCCAGCTTTTTCGAACGCATCAAAGCAAGGCCTGCACTATCTATCCTCGTTTGAAGGGTTTGTGTAACTGTATCAATAAAAAACCATTCAGGAAAAATCATATTCAGGTTACTGCCATATTTTTCCAAATCAGGAAGTGAAGTTTTGCCGGTCCAGGGTGTATAAAATGCAGCCCTTATATTGGGTATCGAATCAACAATATTACTATTATGCTGCCGGGCATTCTTTAAAGAATCTTCTCTTGTTTTCTTATTCAGAAAAATTTTAAATCCTTTGTATTTTTTATTGAATCCCTCCGACAAGGTTAAAGGATTTGCAGGATCCATTTTTCCCTGGTATGCTTTTGACCTGGCCTCCAGGTTAGGTATAGTGGGGCTGGTACCCCGAAGTAAAGCAATAACCAATACAGCTATAAAAAACAACGCAATCATCAGCAATATCCTAAAAGACCATTTAAAATTCCTCCAACGCTTTACGCTGGTGGTTTGAAATATTTGTGTTTCCTGGCTCATAATAAGTACAAAGGTAATTTAACTAAAACCTTGCAGCCTATTTACTTATTTACTGGTGGTTATTGGGTTGTTATTTATGCAATCATTTTTAATTTTTAATGATTTTATGAGCAGTAAATCTTCACTTAGCGGTAAACAAAATCTATTACCTTACAAGTGTTATTTTTAATTTAGTTAAAATTTCAATTACTGTAAAAAACGATTTATGAATAAACGTTCATTTGTAAAAAACTTTTCAATATTGGGCATTGCAGGCGTTCCTGTAATAAATCATTTGGATAAATGGTTGAAACAATATGAACAGGCCTTACCAGCCACAATTGCAGGTGATGAAACATTTTGGGAAGGCATAAGAAAAGGCTTTAGGATTAAACCCGATTACATTAATCTGGAAAATGGCTATTACTGTTTTCTTCCTCAGGAATTACTCGAAAAATCTATTGAACACATTCGTGACATAAATTACCAGGGTTCGTATTACATGCGTACGGTTCAATTTGATAATAAAAAAGCGATGGCAGCTAAACTAGCTGCTGTTGCTGGTTGTGGAGCAGATGAACTGGTTATTACCCGTAATACTACGGAATCGCTTGATATGATTATTAGTGGCATGCACTGGCAAACAGGTGATGAGGCTATAATGGCCGAGCAGGATTATGGATAGATGCTGGAAATGTTTAAACAGGTTGCACACCGACATGGGGTTGTAAATAAAATAAGTTCTGTTCCCAATCATCCATCATCCGATGATGAAATTGTACAATTGTATGCCAACGCCATCACCGCAAAAACACGCCTGCTGATGGTTTGCCACATGATTAACATTACGGGACAAATACTACCTGTGCGTAAAATATGCGATATGGCTCATGCAAAAGGAGTTGCTGTAATGGTAGATGGTGCCCATGCTTTTGCACATATTCAATATTCCATCTCCGATTTAAATTGCGATTTTTATGGTGCCAGTCTGCACAAATGGCTGAGCGTTCCGTTAGGAGCCGGAATGCTTTACGTTAAAAAAGACAATATCAATAAAGTGTGGCCGCTGCTGGCAGAAAGTGAAACACTGACTAATGATATTGCCCGTTTAAATCACATTGGTACGCACCCGGTACATACGGATTTGTCCATTGCTGATGCCATTGATTATTATTTTAAAATTGGTTCTGAAAGAAAAGAGGCACGTCTTAGATACCTGCAACATTACTGGACAAGCAAAGTGAGAAGCATGCCCAACATTATTTTAAATACGCCTGATGATCCGGCACGAAACTGCGGCATAGCCAATGTAGGTATTTAATCTATACTGCCGGCTGACTTAGCAACTACACTATTTAAAAAATACAACATTTATACAGTGGCAATTGATTACGCAGGCGTAAGGGGATGTAGAATTACACCTAACATTTATACCACTCCTGTAGAACTGGATTACTTTGTAAAAGCATTAACTGAACTTAGCGGCAATTAAAAAAATAAAGATGAAAAGAATTGTATTTGCTTTTACAGCAAGTTTTATAGGGTTAATTTCTTTTTCGCAAAAAATTGATAAAATTATTAATGCCGCAGAAGTGGGTAAAATTAAAAAAACTTTCTTCTGATGAAATGGCTGGAAGAAAAACTTTTAGCCCGGAAATTGATAATGCTGCTAATTTAATAGCAAAAGAATTTTAAAAAAATAAACTGCAATTTATTGGCAAAAGTTACAGTTACTTCCAGTAATTTTCGATGATTAAAGTAAAGCTGCTTGAATCTGTTTTGATGCTTAACAGTGATACAGTTGCTGCAGATAAATATTTTGTTTACACATGTTCTGCCCAACTCAATTATAATTCCACAGAAGGTTTTGAAATTGTCAGCATTGGTAAAAGTGATGACTATTCAAAAACTATCCAATCATTAATTGGAGCTAAAAAAAACACCTTCGTACTAATTGATACAAGCTATGCAATGAGGTTCAAACTTCTCAAATTTTTTTTTTATCAGCTGCCCGTTTTGCATCACCTAATCAAATCATTTTTATTGTAACTGCCATTACAAACCCTGCCAGTTTTAAACTGAAAACATCCAACGAAATATCAGAACAACAATTAAAAAATGTGGTTGGAATTTTGCCTGGTAATTCGGAAAATAAAAAGGAGGAGTATATTATTTTCTCTGGTCATTACTATCACCTTGGTATCGGCAAACCCAATACATAAAAGGATTCTATTTATAACGGCGCCAATGATGATGATGCAGGCACCACCGCTGTAATGATGCTTTCCCGATTTTTTTGCAAGATTAAAAACAATGAACGCAGCATTATTTTTGTTGCATTTACTGCTGATGAAATCGGTGGCTTTGGATCTCAATATTTTAGCCGGCAATTAGCCCCGGAAAGTGTAACAGCTATGTTTAATATTGAAATGATTGGTACCGAAAGTAAATGGGGAACAAACAGCGCCTACATTACCGGTTAAGAAAAATCTGATATGGGAAAATACTCCAGGGTAACCTTACCGGTTCAAAATTTCATTTTGAACCAGATCCATATCCAGAACAAAACCTTTTTTACAGAAGCGATAATGTAACCCTTGCAGCAATGGGTGTACCTGCCCATACTATCTCTACTTCTAAAATGGACAGTGAAAAATTCTATCATACCCAGGATGATGAAATAGAAACCCTGAATATGAATAACATGGCTGAAATAATAAAAGCCATTGCCATCAGCAGCCAATCAATAATAAGCGGCAAGGATACAGCAACAAGAGTAAAAAAAGATTAAAAACGGGCACTCAAAAAAAGAAATTGTATTTTAATGGTCAGCACAAAGCTGGTCATTAATTATTGTTAAAAATTAATTGCCAAAACCTCCCCCGGCAGCAATCCAATTACTTATAATATTCTTTTCTGACTGTGGTAATGGTCCGCTTTGAGGCATGGTACCTAAATCTACTACCCTCACTTTAATACGGTCGCTATTGGTAACAATATTACAATCCACTTCCCAGTTCATTACGCCGTTTTGAACAGTACTGTTGTGGCATGACCGACATTTAGATGCCAACAGGTTCCTGACAGCGGTAAACATCGGGCCTGCAACACCACTGGTATTTACTGTAACAGAAACTGATTTTTCGCAGCCATCTTTATCTTTCGCAAATAGGCTGTAAGTACCGGCTGCAATATTACCAAAAGAATCATCTGCCTGATATGTTCCGGCACTGTTGAGTTTATAGGTAAATCCTGAACTACCTGTTGCGGTAACTTTAATACGCCCATTTCCTCCACAGGCGCTAGCATCGGTAGTTACGGAGGTTATAACAATTGTTTTACCTGCACATAAATCTGTTGGCGTTACTGGTGCAGGCCCGGGGCTACTTTTGCTACAAGAAGATATAGTAAATAAAATAGTGCCGATTACCATCAACAGCAAAAAATTTACAACTTGCTTTTTCATAAAAGTAGTTTTATAGAATATCGGTAAGAGTTGTACAATGGTTGCCTGCTTATATATTTTCATTAAAATACGGGGCAATATAAAAGAGTTGCATTTGCAACTCTTTTATATAAAATACAGTTTGGTATTACTTAAAAGAAGGCGAATATTTTATCCCTATTTGCAAACCGGCAGAATACAATTTAACACTCCCTTCTCCCACCCCAGCAAGCGGAAAACTAAGATATGGCTCAGCTAAAAAAGAAAACTGTGGTCCCAGTTTTTTTTCAATGCCAGCAGAAATGCTAAGCATAGAAAAAAGATTTTTATTACCGGTATAACTCTTGGCTTTTTCATAATTATTATTATTATAAGTATAGAAATAATTATAATCTTCTTTCTTCATAATAAAAGTAGAAATGCCGGCAGTTGCATAAAAAATCCCTGATTTTTTATGCACAAAATTGTATCTTACTGAAACAGGGATATCATATACAAGGCAGGATGCTTCTATTTTTTTAATATCCACCATACTCCAATAAGAACCAGCTTTGGCATGATAGTCATTAGAACCTCCAATATATTTCTTTCTACCAGCATAAAAACCTGTTTGAAAACTGATTTTTTTATTTAGTTGGAAGCCAATACCTGCGCCATACCTTGGAGTAAAAGCACTGTTAGGGAAAGACAAAAACTTTACGCCGGAAACTTCTGCTCCCATGGTTGCTAACAAGTACAATTTCGCCAATCCTTTAGCAGATGATGGTTTATTATTGGCCTTGTTGGTTGAAGCTGTTAACTTTTTATCAGCAGTCGTTGGCTTAGCCTCTTTAATAGCAACTACGTTTTTAATGGTATCTAAAGCAATATTTTTTGCAATTAAATCAGTACTTTCTTTTACCGGTGTAATTATAGGCTCCTTTTTTTCTGTTGTATTATCCCTTGTAATTTCAATAGTACTTAAAGCTGCATCACTTTCTGTTGAAGTCTGGCTACCACTTATTTTAACGGCAGCGGTTCCATTTTTTTGCATCTTAACTTTTTTACCTATTGAGGTGTTTGCAACAGAGAAATGGTAGTCCTTTAAATACTTTTGTTGAGGAACTGGTTTTTTATGCTGGCCTGAAGTTTTATTATTTAAAGGATTTGCATCTTTTAATTGAATACCCGCTTCACCGGAGATGAATTTTTCTGTAACCGTAGCTGTCATATTTTTTTGCTCAACATTCAATTCAACTTTGTTTGGCTTTGGAAATTTACGCTCATTGTTGGTTGTAGTAGTTGTGGTAGCAGTTAATATGTAGGCCGTAGTTTTTTCTACAGGCGAATTATTAAAATACCAATAGCCACAAATGCCAAGGCCAATTAATAAAAGTGGCAATCCATACCTCCACCAAATAAAAAAGCGGCGTTTTTTCCTGTCTTCTCTATTGAGCAGAAGTTCCATTTTACGCCAGGCCTGCTCATCAAAAGCAGGCTGGCTGTTTGCAGCGGCCTCCCTTATTTTAATTTCAATATCCTCAAACAATTTTTGGCTCATAATATATAGTTGCCTCTTTTAACATTTTTTGAATGTTTGCTTTTGCTTTAGACAGATTTGATTTTGATGTACCAGTTGTGATATTTAATTGAGTTGCAATTTCCTCGTGAGTAAAACCATCTATTACAAAAAGATTAAAAACAGCCTTGTAAACCGGTGATAATTGCTGTACTACTTGCATTATTTCTTTATGAGACAGCTTATCAATAGTTGATTCTACTGTCCCCGGCATTTCAGTATGCGATTCCTGAATATCAGTAAGTAAATGATTTTTATTATTTTTCCTAAAATGATCAATGCTTGTATTAATTACAATAGATTTCATCCAACCTTTGAGGGAGGCTTCATAATTGCTGTATGCTGGTTTAAACACGGACAATTGTTTAAATATCTTTAAAAACGAATCATTTACCACTTCCATTGCTTCATCATTAGTAGTACAATAGCGCAAACATATTCCCATAGCAAAGCCATAAAAAAGCTGATAAAACTCTTTTTGACATCCCCTTTTTGCTGTTACGCAACCATGGATAATATGTTCAAGTTTTGAATCTGTAGTTACCATTAAGGTCGTTTGATATCGTATTAACTAAACAAAAGGTTGCTTTGCTATTCAAATGCAAACGTTCAATTTAAAAAACCAGCTTAGTATAAAGTTTAAATATAGTAGATAAAGGTAACTGTAAGTTCAACAAATATTGCAGCATAACAGTTGCTTTTTAGTAGGGTTTTATTTTAAAAACCAGGTATGGGTTATAATAAAATGACTGATTCAGAAACGCAATTACCTTTTAAAAAAAATAACCATTGCCCCCAATACGGTTAAAACAATTACCACCCTTCTGTACCGGTCGTCTTTTAATGTAGCCACCAATTTAAGGCCTGCCCAAAAACCCAGTAATAAAGCAGGAGTTAGCAAAAGGTCTGTTTGCAAAGTTGCAACGTTAATATTTTTCCAGTAAAATACCTGGAAGGGAAGCTTGAACAAATTGATCACTAAAAAAACCCAGGCCGCTGTACCAATAAAATCATTCTTGGGCATGCGCATGGCAAGAAAATAAATATTGGCAAAAGCACCAGCCAAATTACCAAGCATGGTGGTAAAACCTGCTGCAAGCCCGGTAGACACAACAAATAATTTGTTTGTAGGAATAGACTGCGTTTTTCTGAATTCAAATCCTACAATTATCACTACCGTTATTAAGATAATTACTGCCATAATCTTTCTGAACAATACTTCGTCTATGTCTTTACCAACATAAACACCTATCAAAATCCCGATCATCATCCAGGGAATCAGTTTCCAAAATTGCGGCCATTGTGCATGCCTGTTATAATAATATACAGCCAGTATGTCGGCAACACAAAGTAGCGGCAATACTACACCGGTGCTGGCTTTGCCACCAAACACAATTGCCATAATGGTTACATTCATCATGTCGATGCCTTTAAGACCAGCTTTTCCAAGCCCGATTATAAATGCAGCAATCAATATTAAAATCCAGTTAGTGATGGTTGGGTTAAAGAGTGAATCCATAAATTTTTAGGTATAGCTGTGTTCAAGCAATAAATTGATAAACGATAAAAAGTTTATCAGGGTGCATTTCAAATTGTCGCTTTTGCCCCTATCAACTAAAGGGGAATATCAATACGTAATTCATTGCCCTTTTTAAATAAAGTTACCATTTTAGATTTGTGGCTAACGACAATTTGAACTGCACCCGTTTATCAACAACATTCCCCATTATCAATTATCAATTATTCAATTATCAATTAACTCTACATATTCCACCAATAAGTAAACTTAAGTACTAGTGCCCGGTTGCGGATAAAAAGCGGTTCCGTATAATAATTATCTGTGTACACCAAAAAGAAATCGCTTGCTGGTTTGTAGCGCCATTGTACCCTTGTATTAAGATTGATATTTTTTTGCTGGTTGTTGTATTGAATAAAAGTGGTAAAGAAAA
>JAYTTM010000667.1:0-5091 GCA_043745055.1 Chitinophagaceae bacterium
TGTATGACGGCAAAGCAATGGGTAATGCAGCAGATATGTGCGCCAGTACCTGCGGCATCAGCAGGCAAGAGCAAGATGCATTTGCAATAGAAAGTTACCAACGTTCGCAGGCTGCAGTTAACAGCGGAAAATTTGAAAATGAAATTGTACCGGTACCCATTCCGCAGCGCAAAGGAGATCCTATTTTATTTGCAAAAGATGAAGAACCTTTCAATGTTAAGTTTGATAAAATTCCCGAACTAAAAGGTGCTTTCAGCAAAGAAGGAACCGTAACAGCAGCCAATGCATCTACCATGAATGATGGCGCAGCAGCGTTGCTATTAATGAGTAAAGAAAAAGCAGCTGCCATGGGTTTAAAACCAATTGCAAAAATTATTGGCTATGCAGATGCAGAGCAGGCGCCCGAATGGTTTACCACTACTCCTTCACTCGCTGTGCCAAAGGCCGTTGAAAAAGCTGGCCTTAAAATGGAAGACATCAGCTACTGGGAATTGAACGAAGCCTTTGCAGTAGTAGGTATTGAAAACAGCCGCCGCATGAAATTGGATCCTTCAACAGTAAATGTAAATGGCGGTGCCGTTTCTTTGGGTCATGCATTGGGTTGCAGCGGCGCCAGAATTATAGTAACATTAATCAATGTATTAAAACAAAATAATGCCCGGTACGGTGCAGCTGGTATTTGCAATGGTGGCGGCGGTGCAAGTGCTATGGTAATAGAAAATGTGTAATGTTCAATGCCGTTAAAGGAATTTTTGGAGTAAGATAATTTAGCAACTTTTTATCTAACGTTCATTAATAATTTTTTTGAGCCGGGCTTTAGTAATACTATGAAGCTTAATTGGCAAATATGATTTTGTTATTATTTCTTTTTGAGAAAAAGAAATAATAACCACTCTTGTACATTGTTTCTTTATTGAACACATTAAATCAAGAAGATCTTCTATTATTAAAATGTATAATCAAGTATTTTTTTAAAAATGAAATTGAAATTTAATTTTATCACCATTACAAAAAGCAACTACCTCTAACTTAATTAGGGGCAAAAAACCTTCCGGGGTTTAAAGGTATGACACCAGAAAGAAACGAACGACTCTCCTCTGTCTTAAACAAACGCCAACCTGATTTAACGGTGGTTTTGGAAAACGTTTTCGACCCTCACAATATTTCAGCCGTAATGAGAACCTGCGATGCGGTGGGCATACAGGATATTTACATCCTCAACAATAAAATTCCGCCACATAAAAACTGGAGTGCTAAAAGTTCGTCGGGTGCTGCAAAATGGATCACCATTCACCAGTTTACAGATGCCAATGAATGCTTTGCCGCCCTGCGAAAAAACTTCTCAAAAATATACACTACACATTTAAGCAGTAATACTGTGAGCCTGTATAAACTTAATTTAACAGAACCGGTAGCCTTGGTTTTTGGCAATGAACAAAGCGGTGTAAGCGAAGAAATAATCACTATGGCCGACGGCAATTTTATTATTCCGCAGGTAGGTATTATAAAGTCGCTCAATATTTCGGTAGCCTGTGCCGTTACGCTGTATGAAGCTTTCCGGCAAAAGACAAACGCCGGGCATTATACTCAACCAAAGCTACAAGGCGAACAACTGGAATCGCTCCGAACCGATTGGGGATTTATGGAAGATGAGTGATATTTTTTTTAAGGTTGCAAATTTATAAATAGGAAGGGGTTTATTTATTAATGAATGATAACTGGTGCTTCGTTAAGATTTGAATGAAGTATCGATTTGTGAATTGTGAATTCACCATTAACCATTGACCATTCACCATTCACACATAACTTAACACAAGTAACCATCCTATTTGCATTTCAGATAACTTTAGGCTGCAAAAAAAGTTATTATGTATAAATTATTGTTGCCATTCTTTCTGTTAGTTTTAAATAATATTCAGGCTCAGACAAAAAAGCCCCTGGATCACAGCGTGTATGACAACTGGAAAAGTATTGGAGAACGTCTTGTAAGCAATGATGGCAGTTTTGTAGTTTATACAGTAAATCCACAGGAAGGCGATGGTGAATTGGTGATTCAAAATCCAGCAACTAAATACAAAAAGGTTGTTGCAAGAGGCTACAATGCAGTGATTACGGAGGATAGCAAATACCTCGTCTTTAAAATAAAACCATTTTTCCAGGATACGAGGCAGGCAAAAATTAAAAAAAAGAAAGCCGATGATATGCCCAAAGATTCCATTGGCATCATTGAATTGGGCAAGGATGAAATACTCAAAAAAAGCAATATAAAAAACTTTAAAACACCGGAGAAAGGAGCAGGCTTTATAGCGTATCAACTTGAAAAAGCTTTGCCTGACACTAGCAAAAATAAAGTTGAAATTGATTCCGCAAAATTAAAAAATGAACTGCTGCTGAAACTTGCAGATTCTTTAATCCGCTTGTCGATTGATTCCATCTATGGTAACATTAGTAAAGAAGAACTCAGTAACATCGTAAATAAAGCAGCCAATCAAATCATTAAAGAAGGCAAAGACAAGGCAGATGCAGAAGGGGATGAGAAACCTGCCGGTACTGATACAGAAGGCACCAACCTGGTGTTAAGAAATCTTGCCAATAGCAATGAAACCATCTTTAAATTGGTGAATGAATATTACTTTGATAAAAGCGGAACAAAGCTGCTGATTGAAATATCTAAAAAGAGTAAAGACAGTAGCAGCAAAGCTTTGGTGTTGTTATATCATCTACAAAGTAAAAAAACTGATACAATCATGTCCGCTTTTAATGATGCAAAAAACTTTGCCTTTGATGAAACCGGAACCCAGCTTGCTTTTGTTGCGGAAAGAGACAGCAGTGAAAAAGCACTTCAAAAATTTTACGGACTTTGGTATTTTACCACCGGAAAGGATAGTGCATCAATGATTGCAGATAAAAACACAGTAGGCATGCAGTTAGGGTTTATGGTAAGTGAAAATGCCAAAGTGGAATTTAGCAAAGATGGTAGCAAATTGTACTTTGGTACTGCACCAATTCGTTCACCAAAAGATACCATGCTGGTTGATTTTGAACTTGCAAAAGTAGATGTGTGGAACTATAAAGATGATTACCTGCAAACACAACAAATAAAGAATTTGGAAACAGAACTTAAGAGAAGTTATGCGGCAGTGTTTCATTTTAATACCAATAAATTGGTACAATTGGGTGCCGAAGATGCTGAAAATATCAGTATTGTAAATGAAGGCAACGCAAATTGGGTATTGGCCGAAAGTAACAAAGGAAATAGGGTAGAAAGCCAATGGACCGGTAGAACTAAATCAACCGCCTATATTATAAACAGTAACAACGGCGAAAGAAAAACAATCTTCACCAATTTGTATATAAACGCCGAAGTATCTCCAGCGGGTAAGTTTGTTTACTGGTACAACCCGGTTTTAAAGAATTATTTTGCCTACGAAGTTGCAACCGGTATCACAAAAAATATCACCGAAAAAATTAAAGTACCACTATATGATCAAGAGAATGATGTGCCCGATTTGCCCAAAAGTTATGGTGTAATGGGCTGGCACCAGGGCGATAGTGCCATTTATTTGTATGACAGATTTGATGTGTGGAGTGTTTCTACGGTTGCGGCTTACAACCCAATTATTGTTTCAAAATATAAAGAGGGTGGTACGGGCAGTAAATTGCTAACCAGCCGGCTACTAAATAAAGTTTCCAGGTATATTTCATTAGATAAGGATCAACGTTTTTTTGATGGCTCCCACAGGTATCTGTTTACGGTCCAAAATAAAGACACAAAAGAATCGGAGTTGTATTTTAAAAAGCTAAGTGCCATTGATATTTCAAGAAAAATTATGTACGATGGAAAGGCTTTAACAGCAAGACATACCTTGTCAAAAAATACACAAACGCTCCTTTTTTCAAAGGAAAACTTTGAAAATTCTCCCAATGTTTTTGTTGTAAAAGTGGATAATCCGAGTCTGTTTCACACAATTAATCAAGAAGGCGAAGTAGCAGCTGAAACATATACAAACATTACCCAACTTTCTGATATAAACCCACAACAAAATGATTACAACTGGGGATCTGCAGAATTATATACCTGGAAAACCTACACAGGTAAAAACACAACCGGCATTTTATATAAGCCAGACAATTTTGATCCCCAAAAGAAGTACCCACTCATTTGCTATTTCTATGAAAAATTAACGGATGGATTATTCAATTATGCTCCTCCGTCACCTACACCCAGCAGGCTAAATATTCCATTTTTTGTAAGTAGAGGGTACATTGTATTGGCACCAGATATCAGTTATACCAATGGACATCCGGGTAACGACGCTTATAATTATATTGTTAGCGGAGCAAGGGCTTTGGTAAAGATGGGTATTGTAGACAGTACAAAAATAGGTATCCAGGGGCAGAGTTGGGGAGGGTATCAGGTTGCTTATCTCATAACAAAAACAAAATTATTTTCAGCAGCATGGGCAGGTGCGCCTGTTGCTAATATGACGAGTGCCTACGGAGGTATCCGCTGGGAGAGTGGTGTAAACAGACAGTTTCAATATGAAAAAGGACAAAGCCGTATTGGTGCAACACTTTGGGAAAAGCCTCAATTGTACATTGAAAACTCTCCATTATTCCATTTACCAAAAGTACAAACGCCCTTTGTAATAATGCACAATGATGCAGACGGAGCTGTACCCTGGTACCAGGGAATAGAACTATTTACATCATTGCGCAGGCTGAACAAACCGGTTTGGATGCTCAATTATAATAGCGAAGCCCATAATCTGATTGAAAGAAAAAATAGAAAAGACATACAGATAAGGGAACAACAATTTTTTGATTGGTTACTAAAAGGCGAGCGGCCTGCAAGGTGGTTAACTGATGGTGTGCCTGCAATTAACAAAGGAAGAGATTGGGGATTAGAGGTTGATTAGGTTACAAAATGGACAGATACATCATCGTAAAATAGGTTTTTAAGGCTATTTTATACCCTTTAGGCTGACGTTTTAAAATTTTTTTGGAAATTATTTCTTGTCTATGCACTGCATTTCATTCTGCATTTAATGGATTATCTAAATAATTAGGTTCTTTCAGGGATAATCCTTA
>JAYTTM010000668.1:0-1389 GCA_043745055.1 Chitinophagaceae bacterium
CTATTCACAACAGATACTACCCTTAGGAGCATTTTGTTTTTAATGGCGTTCATAATTTTATTGTGGTGCTTGCCTTCGATTTTTTTACGTTGGTAATAATCGCCAAATTCGGGGTAGGTTTGCACCGCTGATAATGCTCCCATAGAGAGGATTGATTTGAGTTCTTTGTTGGCCATGTGGCTTACTTTGTTGCGGCCTTTTACACTGGTTCCGCTGGTGTGTTCGCATGGTACCACACCTGCATAGCTGGCCAGTTGTTTTCCACTTATTTTGATGGCAAAATTGTTGGTGCAGCACAAAATAAAAATAGACGTTATTTCACCGATACCTGGTACACTTATCATCAGGGTATAATTGGCTAAAACTTCAGGGTCGGCTTTAACCATTTTTCGCATTTGAGCTTCTATGAGTTTAATGGATTTTTTCAAACCGTCAATAGCAGCTTTGTTGATGTCTTCGAGCATCTTTTGGGTGGCTTTATCATTGCTTATTTTGAGCTCTTTGATGGTTTGCCTGATGGCGTTTTGTTGCCTGACCAATTTAGTTCTGTTGGTTAGTAAATCTTTTAATATTATGAAGTTCTTATTGATTGCTGGCGTGGGTTTTAGGTCTTCCCGGTTTTTGTAGGCATAGTCGCATAGGCGCATACTGTCCACTTTGTCGTTCTTGATCCTGGCTATGCCAAAACTCCACTTTAGGTCGGCTGCATTTCCAATATAAATTGGAAGGCTATGTTCGGAGCAAAACTGCCAAATAAGGCGGTGATAAATGCCGGTATTCTCAATGACTAAAAGGGAATTTTCATTACAGGCTACCCCGTTGTCAACAAGGTATTTTTTAAAGGCTTTAAGGCCGTCTGCATTGTTTTCGAATTTGGTGGTAAACATGTCTTTTTTCACACCGTCTTTTACCATCAAAACAGATAGGTCAAAACTTAGTTTGCTTACATCAATACCAAGATAACTTTTTTGCATAATTTTGAAATTTACTGGTTAACAATACCTGTAAAAACGTAACCGATTTGCCCCATCGTTCTAGTCCTTAATAATGGGTAACAAACCCTAATTACTATATGAACACCAAGGGAAAAAACGGCAGCAGATATGATCCTGCCTTGGGTATTTAGCCCTCACGTAGTATATATGAGCTGCTGCCGCCGGTTATGTTTTCCTGCCATAGCAGGACAGTTTATCCACACAAAATTGTGAATTATTAAAAGAAAAAAAGAAGCAAAAAAAGAAAAGGTAGTAATAGTAGTTTGTTTAATAATATAATAACAATACAAATCTAAAGGACGCACACTGCTGAACATTTTAGGTTAATATCAAGCTTTTAGTTTTCTATTGGGCTTCAGTTTTGGCAAGACGTTCTTTACTCAGCGACATAAAT
>JAYTTM010000669.1:0-1389 GCA_043745055.1 Chitinophagaceae bacterium
TGTCTTGTCCTGCTATAGGTAGACAGATTTTAAACATTAAATCTGACACAAATTATGGCAAAACAACAGAAACAAACAATTCGGTACAGTATTAGTTTCAAACAAAAAGTAGTTAAAGAAATAGAGGATGAAGGTTTAGGATTATCTGAAGCGGCAAGACGTTATGGAATAAAAGGAGGCAGCACCCTTAATCTGTGGATCAAACGATTTGGTAAAAATCATTTATTAAATAAAATTGTACGGGTAGAAATGAAAGGAGAAAAAGACCGGTTAAAAGAACTGGAAGCTGAAATAAAAAAGCTGAAAATAGCCTTAGCGGATACCACCATGCAAAAGCATGCACTAGAAACGCTGATAGAGGTAGTAAATGAAAACTATCACACGGATGTAAAAAAAAATTTAGGACAGCAGTTGTACAAAGAAGTAACGAACAAAAAGGGTATCCGATAGAAAAACTATGTTCTTATTTTGACTATAGCCGTTCAGGATATTACAAATCTTTAGAAGTAAAATCAGCAATAATACTTCAGGAAGATATGGTAACAAAGCTGGTGCAGGATGTAAGATACTACCAGCCTATGATAGGCGGGAAGAAGCTTTATAAACTGCTAAAAACTGACTTGGAAAAGCTGGAAAGCAGTATTGGCAGGGATAAGTTCTTTGATATTTTACGCAAAAAGAAATTGCTGGTGAAAAGAAGAAAAAAATATGTAACTACCACCAATTCCTGGCATCGGTTTCATAAATATAAAAACAAGTTGAAAGAAAAAATTTTAACAGGGCCTAATCAGGCTTATGCAAGCGACATTACTTATTTACGAACCCGCGAAGGATTTGTGTATTTATTTCTGCAAACCGATGTTTGGTCCAGGAAGATAACCGGTTGGGATCTGTCTGAGAGCCTTTCAATAGACGGGGCCATAAGTGCGTTGAAAATGACAATCAGGCAATGCAAGAAACCAGAAGGGGCAATTCATCATTCAGACAGGGGCATACAATATTGTTCACACGAATATGTAAAGCTATTAAAGCGCAATAAAATGGAGATCAGCATGACAGAAGAAAACCATTGTTATGAGAATGCCATGGCAGAAAGAGTGAATGGAATTTTAAAACAGGAGTTTTTGCTAGATGAAGAATTTGCCAATAAAACCTCTGCATTAAGAGCAGTAAGACAGGCAGTAGAAAGTTACAATAGCCGTCGTCCGCACTGGTCATTGAACTTATACACGCCACAGCAAATACATCAGGCAGCGTAAATATCAACACAATCAACAGGTTCAGAAGATATCCACAAAATAAATGTGGAAACTAAAAAAGAAAAAAAAGAAGCAAAAAAAAGAAAAAAGGTAGTAGTAGTAATAGTGTCTACTTTTTTCAGGACAAGAC
>JAYTTM010000670.1:0-1389 GCA_043745055.1 Chitinophagaceae bacterium
CAATAGTTCGTTAAAAACAGTGGGTACAATTTGTTATAAAGCGGTTTAATTTTTCCCTGTTTCTCAATCAATCATGCTGCAATACGCCCTAATTGATAAAGCTCTTTAATTTTCGGATTATTTCTTTCTACTGATGGGTCTTTCCCGTAAATGCAAATTAATTTATCCAGCACTAACTCATTGATATACTGCGTTTTAATATCCGCCATCGAAAAAGCACCTCTCTCTTGTTTTGGTACAGCCAGCCAGTGCATGGCCTTGGCAATATTAAGCGTTGAGAGGGCGATATTGAAGTGAAAATCCAAGGCATCTTCCTGCCGACTTTGCGAATCTTCTAAACCGAGGAATCCTTTTGCATCTCTGAATAAAAATTCAATCTGATAGCGCAAGCGGTAATACTGATAAATTTGTTGCCCCACCATAGTGCCGTCAGTTGAGAAATAAATAAACGCTTTGTTGACTTTGCCCTCTTTAAGCGTGTTGACAATAATGATTTTACACCATTTTTTTAAGCTGCGGATATGACCAATGCCCTCATAAACAACTTCCTCTTCATCGCTTTTGATGATTTTAAAATGCTCGGTGGAGACATTTTTGGTATCTATTTTACCATCATATTCTTTTGGACGACCTTGTCCCCCTTTTTGTGAACCAACATAAGCATAACGCATATAAGTATTACAAGCCATGCGACTGATAAGCGTAAAGCCCACGCTGCAAATGCTATCAACAAAAGCATATTTTGAGAAAAAAGCATCAAAACACATCACTTTTGTTATTTTTTGAAGTTCTTTGGCTTGACCACAAATCAATTTGGCATAATAGGCGCGTAGTGTTTCTTCGCCTTTCATGTATTGCGTTTGCGCTGCATGATAGTGCATCGCTGTATGATTTTCTATATCCGCAACTGCCAAGGCACTCAATTCTAAACCCCATTTCGGACTACCCGCACAACCTGACCAAAAATAGCCCGTACCAGGCGTACTTTTTCCACTCTTGGAAATATAGCTCGGGTCAAATAGCCATATCAATTCTTGACCACAACAATCCGAGATTAATTGTTTGTTCATCGCCTTAAAATCAAAATCTTTTTCAAAATTTTGACGATAGCTTTGTTCGCAGTATGTCCCATAACGTGCCATCATCAGATAGTTCTTCCGACCCCGCATACTTAAAAACAAGTGTACGATATGCACGATAAATTTAAACTGGCTCTTGCCTATCCCAGACATTTTTTGCAATATTGCAGCCGTGAAGGTATCTACTTTCATATAGGGTAAAATTTTAGTTTATGATGTCGAAGTCCAAAGCTATCTATTTTACCCTTTTTTTTTGCTTTTTTTTACCCAAATCCTAACAACACACGCCCTCTGTTCTTAACGGACTATT
>JAYTTM010000671.1:0-1389 GCA_043745055.1 Chitinophagaceae bacterium
CCGGGAGGCGCTATTACTTTTTCATGCACATTTGTATTGTCCCAACAGGCAACTTTTTTATTAAACAATTTAATTTTAGATTCATTACCCCATTCACCATAACGAATTAATTGTTTGCCAAAATAATTTTTGAATTTTATCTTATAGAGCAGCTGCTCATCTTGCAGCGATACATTTTCAAGGAATGAAAACAACGTGGTATCTATCGCTTCATCTGCATCTAAAAAAAGCACCCAGTCATATTTAGCCAGTTGCAGGGCCGCATTTTTAGTAGGGCCAAACCCCTGCCAGGTAAGCTTTTCAACTCTTGCACCATTTTTCTTTGCAGTATTAATGGTATCGTCCGTGCTTCCGGTATCTGCTACTACAATGTCATCTGTAATCTTCTGCAGACTCCTTAAAGTACGACCTAAAACGGACGCTTCGTTTTTTGCTATGATAACAACTGATATCGGCCGCATGTTTGCTTATTAAGAATTGATTTTAAAAACATGCACAATTTACTTAACGCTTTAAAAGTAAATGATTTTTATTGAAGAGGTATAGACAAAAAAAGCCCCTTTTTTTTAAAGGGGCTGCGGTATTTATATTGAAGTAAAATATTAACCTAAATTTTAGGCATTTGATAATGGGAATGCAATGTAATAAATCATTAAAAAATTGCAAAGCCTACACCAAGCTGTACGCTTTGATTTTTCCATTTGTCCTGGTTATCGATATCATTGATATTATTCAACCCAACAACATAACGGCCATATACTCTAAAACTAGCAAACTTAATTTGCATTCCTGCAAGTAAACTAAAATCACCCTCTTTAAATGCACTCTTACCGTTTTGCAGCAAATCTTTATGTTGGTCCAGTAAAATACCATACTGCGGACCAGCCTGAATAGAAAAGCCTTTGGAAAGCTTATAATTTAAAATAAGCGGAATGCTCAGGTAACTTAGTTTGATGTTGGAAATTGTACTTGAATTTATTTTGTACAACTGACTAAATTGACTGGAGGTATCCGTGTTTACCTGGTTAAAAACAACTTCGGGTTGCAGCTCCAACCGATTGCCTAGTTTTATTTGCGCAAAGGCTCCCACATGATACCCGTATATAAACTGATCATTAAAAGATTTCCCTGTAAGCTTATTTATATTGGCGCCTGCTTTAATACCGGCACTAAAGCCTTGTGCATGGGAGTAAGAAACAAAGGATACAAAAATAGCGATGGATAATACAATAGATTTCATACAATAAAATTTGGTTACGAATTATAATTCAATTTACATACCAATACTAACGAGCAATCAATAATGTTTTGTTAACTGAATATTTTAAAAAGAAAAAGCTGCTGTAAATGTAAATAAAGTACTCAACTTATTTTCATCCAATTTCGGCA
>JAYTTM010000672.1:0-5084 GCA_043745055.1 Chitinophagaceae bacterium
TGGCAATTAAATTGCTAAATGCACTAAACTAAGCTGCAGTAAAATTTATGATGCGGTTTAATTACTACACGATTAATAATACAACATCAACACTATGAAATATTCATTGATATACTGCTACGATGCGTACTGCGGCTGGTGCTACGGCTTTAGTCCGGTAATGAAAAAAATAGCAGCTTATTTTGCAACACAATTACAAACTGAAGTACTCAGTGGCGGAATGCTTATTGGCGAAGCAGTGCAGCCCATAGAAAAAATGGCGCACTATATTGAAGGGGCTTATAAAAATGTAGAAGAACTTACCGGGATAAAATTTGGTGATGATTACCTGTGGCATATCAAAAACCCACAACTAAGCGACTGGGAAATGAATTCCGAAAAACCCGCTATTGCTTTGTGTATTTTTAAAGAATATTACCCTGAACGCCAGGTAGAATTTGCTGCAGATTTGCAATATGCCTTGCATTTTGAAGGCAGGGATTTATGTGATGATGAAGCCTACAGGCACTTATTGGAGAAATATAGTATTAATGAAGAGGCTTTTTTCAGCAAGCTAAAAAGTGAAGAATATCTTGACCAGGCACAGTATGAATTCAGTTTGTGCAAACAACTGCAGGTAACAGGTTTCCCAGCATTGTTGTTACAGGAAAATGACAGTAAATTTCATTTACTCGCCAGAGGATATACCGACTTTGAAACGTTGAGCGAACGGATCAGCCAGGCAATAAAAGACATTTCCTGATCAATAATTATTCATACAAAATAATTACAAAAATGATACTAACCATTACACTTAACCCCTGTATTGATAAAAGCACACGGCTAAATAATCTGGAACCAGAGAGTAAATTACGCTGTGCTGAAGTAGTCAATGAGCCGGGAGGTGGTGGCATCAATGTAAGTAAAGCATTACAAAAATTAGGCGCCGATTCTTTGGCATTGTTTCCAGCTGGTGGTCATAACGGAAATATGCTTTGTTCGCTGTTAGATGAACATAAAATTAAGTACCATGGAGTGGATACAAAAGTAGAAACAAGAGAAAACTGGATAGTGCTGGAGACAGAAAAAAACAATCAATACCGATTTACTTTTCCAGGCAGGGAAGTACAGGAATCCTCCATTAAAACACTTATAGATCAAATCAGCAATTTTACACCTTCCATTGTGGTAGCAAGTGGTAGTCTGCCTCCTGGCTTACCCGATCATTTTTATGGATTGATTGTAAAAAAAGCTACCGCAGTGGGCGCCAGGTGCATTGTAGATACCAGTGGTCCAGCTTTAGCTGCATTAAAGGGCAAAGGGGCTTACCTGATAAAACCCAACAGTAGTGAATTATCAAATTTGCTGAAAGTGCCCTCCCTGAACAAGAGCGAAATAGATGATGCTGCACAGCAGATTATAAGGGATGGTTATGCAGAAATTGTAGTTGTAAGTATGGGTGCTGAAGGCGCCTGGCTAATCACAAAAGATGAGAAGCATTTTGCTGCCGCACCTGCTGTAAAAAAAAGAAGTACCGTAGGAGCAGGAGATAGTATGGTGGCGGGTATTACGTTTATGTTGCAACAGCATCGCCCCTTATCTGAGGCAATTGCTTTTGGCGTGGCATGTGGCAGTGCAGCTACCATGAACGAGGGTACGCAGTTGTTTAAAAAGGAAGATGCTGAATATTTATATCAACAGATTTTAAAGCATTAAGGCTGGTAATCGTTTATTAATTTAATGGGTAAACGTAATTGGGCATAAATAGGCGTAGCCTAGAACAATTTTGTAACAATGGGTTTAAACCCCCGCCTGTACGGGCACACATTGATGAAGTAAGAGAAAGTATAATGACAACCGTAGGTTCGGTGCATATGAGGAGGGCCGAAACAAATAATTTAACCATGTAGTTGTACTAATAAATTCAACTATATGTGCCGAGCCTACTGCTCTCTGCCAGAAGGTTTTTTAAACACAACGGGTTAAAACCCCTTTTTAAAAAATAGAAACGAGCCTACGTCTCTACAGTGTTCTTTAAATGAAATTGCTCCAAATTGCTGATAGTCAATAATATTTTTTTATAGGTAAGTATAGTCAGGAATTTTTTGAAGTCTATCTCATTTAAAAGACAGGTACCTCAAAATGAGATTGTTCAAAAGGAAAACAATACAATTAACGCTTCCTATATTCCAGTATCCTACTCTACTTTATCAGACCAGATTATACTTTCCTATCTCCTTTTCATTCATCAAAAAAATATTTTTTGCTTATCCAAATCTTTTTATAACTTTGGATAGTTGCATAAACAACTATATGCCAAACAACCAATTTAAAAAAGGAGAACTTTACAGTTTTATTACAGGCAAAGCAAGCACTGCTATTGCCAGGCGATTACAAAAGAATTTTAAAACCGCCAATATCGATATCACTATTGAGCAGTGGAGTGTGTTGTACCATTTATGGAAACAGGATGGATTAAGTCAGCAGCAATTATGCGATGCTACTTTTAGAGATAAACCCAGTATAACAAGACTGGTAGACAACCTTGAAAAGCTCGGCCTGGTAAAAAGAGTATCCAGTAAAGAAGACAGGCGCATCAATAAAATATACCTTACCAACCAGGCAACAGCACTGCAGGAACAAACGATGGAACTTGCCAACCAAACATTGAATGAAGCGTTGGCCGGCGTTAGTAACGGACAAGTAGAAATAGCAAAGGAAGTGTTACAGATGGTATATGATAACCTCTCCACCTCCAACTCTCCCGAAGGCGGAGCGTAAGGCAGGTTTAAAATATTAATGAAAGAGGAATATCGGCTTTGAATTACAATTTTTAATAAAAACAACTTGTTTCATTCAATAAAATACTTCTTAAAAATCATACTCCATACCCCCCTTTAGGGGATGGGGGTAAATCTTGCAATTATGACAACATCAACAACCGCAACCACTCCATCACTAAAAGGTGGTGAATGGTTAATTAAAGAAAGCAATGCATTGGACACATTTACTCCCGAAGATTTTAACGAGGAGCAAATAATGGTGAAGGAAATGTGCCTTCAGTTTTTAACTGCAGAGGTGAATCCCATTGTGGATAGAATTGATAAACTGGAACCTGGCCTGATGCCATCGCTGATGGTTAAAGCCGGTGAACAAGGTTTGCTGGGAGCATCTATTCCTGAAGCATTGGGTGGACTGGGAAAAGATTTTATTACTTCAACATTGGTGAATGAAGGTTTGGGCGGCGGCTATTCTTTTAGTGTTGCAATAGCTGCACATACAGGTATTGGCACACTGCCCATTTTGTATTTTGGCACAGAAGCACAAAAACAACAATACATTCCTAAACTGGCAAGCGGTGAATGGAAAGGTGCTTATGGTTTAACAGAACCTAATAGCGGTAGTGATGCATTGAGCGCTAAAACTACCGCTGTGCTCTCTGCAGATGGCAAACATTATGTATTGAACGGACAAAAATGCTGGATCACCAATGGTGGTTTTGCGGATGTATATACGGTGTTTGCCAAAATTGATGGCGACAAATTCTCTGCCTTTATTATTGAACGAGACTTTGAAGGATTCACCAGAGGGCCCGAAGAACATAAGATGGGCATCAAAGGTTCTTCCACTGTACAACTCTATTTTCAGGATTGTAAAGTACCGGTAGAAAATTTATTGGGCGAAGTTGGTAAAGGCCACATCATCGCCTTTAATATTTTAAATATTGGTCGGTTGAAATTATGTGCTGCTGCATTGGGTGCCGCAAAGATGGCGTTGAATGGCACCATTGAATATGCAAAAACAAGGGAACAATTTAAAACTGCTATTGCCAATTTTGGTGCTATTAAATACAAGCTTGCAGAGAGTGCTATCAGAATTTTTACCTGCGAAAGCGCCCTATACCGTACCAGTAAATGGGTTGATAATAAAGAGCTGGAAATGGCTGCAGATGGCAAACCATTTAACGAAGCCCTGCTGGGTGCTGCAGAAGAATTTGCAGTGGAATGTGCCATGCTGAAAGTATATGGCAGTGAAGTGTTAGACTATGTTGTGGACGAAGGTGTGCAGATATTTGGCGGCAATGGCTTTAGTGATGAGTATATGATTAGCCGGGCTTACAGAGATAGCCGCATCAATCGTATTTATGAAGGTACCAACGAAATAAACCGTTTGCTTACTGTTGATATGATTTTGAAAAGAGCCATGAAAGGTAAGCTTGATTTGATGGGGCCGGCCTTTGCTGTATCAAAAGAATTAATGAGCATACCGGATTTTGGCAACGAAGATGAAAGTGTATTTGCAGCAGAAAAGAAAGCCATTGTAAATATGAAAAAATGTATTTTGATGGTAGCTGGTGCAGCCGTTCAAAAGCTAATGATGAAGTTGAATGATGAACAGGAAATACTGATGAATATTGCTGATATGGCCATAGAAACTTACAATGCAGAAAGCACTTTGCTGAGGGTAATTAAAATGGCAGATAAAAATGGTGAAGCAGCCTGCCATTTGCAAACAGACATTATGCGTTGTACCCTAAATGATTCTGTAGATAAAGTAAATAAAGCCGGCAAAGAAGCCATCAATGCATTTGCCGAAGGTGATGAGTTAAGGATGATGTTATTGGGATTAAAACGCTTTACAAAAGCCACCTCTTTTAACAGCAAAGATGCCAGGAGAAGGATTGCAGATAAGTTGATTGCAGATGGCAAATATGCTTTGTAAATAATATTATTGCAGATTAACAAAAGCCATTGCAATGCGATGGCTTTTTTGTTTATAAATTTACAGATGCGAAAAATATTTTTCACAGTAGTTAGCTTTTTTACTTTGGCAGTTTCCGGACAGATAGTTAACACTCCTTTTATTAAACTGGTGCAGCCGTTCAAAACCTCCAACCCGGTTTCAAATTCCCGGCAATATATTATTGGCAGCACCTGCAAAACATGTAATATCATCATCAACGAAAAGCAGGTTAAAGTGTATCCTACCGGTGCATTTGCCATGGAGTTAAATTTAAAACCCGGCGATAGCAGCTTCACAATAAAAGCTACTTCCGCAGCTAAAAGCAGTATTAAAAAAATTGACTACAGCTATACAGTTCCAAA
>JAYTTM010000673.1:0-5073 GCA_043745055.1 Chitinophagaceae bacterium
GTTTCCTGTTTGTGTATTTGTTCAGATAGCACAACTCTTTCTTCCTGTAATCTTTTTTGCAGGGTGATATCCAGTTCGGCTTCTTTATTTTTCAACAACTGCTCTTTTTGCAAAAACTCCAACTCTTTTTTTCTTGCTTCCAGCAGCTTTTCTTCGTTGTCTTTATTGTTGCTTTCCAGCATACGGACTTTGTTTTCAAAATCGGCGGCAATGCTTTTTCCCAATTGCTCCTGTAGTTCGGTCTCTAATTTTAATTTTTCTTTTTGAAGTTTTTGGGCAAATAATTCATTTTCATTTTTCTTAGCATCTTCAAATTTTTGCTGATCAGCCAGCAATTTATTTTTATCCTGTTCAATAGCATTTAAAGATTGCTGCAATTTTTCCTGAAATTGCTGCTGGAACTTCTGTTCAATTTCTGCAGCAATTACATTTTCCACATCAAAATGATGACCACAGTTGGGGCACTTAATATCGTTTGGCATTGAATATTTTTTTACTAAATAGGAATAAAGTGATAGGTTAATAAGTTGGCATTCCTGGTATTATTTGTAATTGTTCGGAAAATATTTAGCCAAAAATAAGTTGTATAATCATTGCCATAAATTATTTATGCTTCACCGCATTTCTCTAGTGCCTGCAAAATATCCTGCAAAATATCATCCACATGCTCCAGGCCAACAGATATGCGGATGAGACCAGGTGTGATGTTGGTTGCCAGCCGCTCTTCCTCACTTAGTTTGGCATGGGTGGTACTTGCAGGGTGAGAGGCAATGCTACGGGTATCGCCCAGGTTGGCAGTTAGAGAAAGCATTTGTAAACTGTTCAAAAATATTTTTCCGCTTTGCAGTCCGCCCTTTAAATTAAAACATACAATACCGCCACCATTTTTCATTTGCTTACGGGCTATGTCGTATTGCGGGTGACTGGGTAAATATGGATATTTAAGCCACTCAATTGC
This sequence comes from Chitinophagaceae bacterium, assembly GCA_043745055.1. GTDB lineage: Bacteria > Bacteroidota > Bacteroidia > Chitinophagales > Chitinophagaceae > Ferruginibacter. The sequence goes on from JAYTTM010000673.1 coordinate 959, forward strand.
AGGGTGATTTTCCAACACTTTTGCAATGGTTAGTGCATTGGATGCATGACGCTCCATACGAACATCTAATGTTTCTAAACTTTTACTAAGTACCCACGCATTAAAGGGGGAAAGTGCCGGCCCCGTACTTCTGCAGAATAAATATATTTGCTGAATCAGCTCTTTTTTTCCTACTACGATGCCACCTAAAACACGACCTTGTCCATCAATCCATTTGGTGGCGGAATGTACTACCAGGTCGGCTCCAAAATCAATAGGGCGTTGGTTTACAGGTGTGGCAAAGCAATTGTCAACATTCAACAAAAGTCCATGTTTTTTTGCAAGGCCGTTAACCCATTTAAGATCCAGTATAGCCAACCCCGGGTTGGTGGGGGTTTCTATATAAATCATTTTTGTATTGGGCCGGATGGCAGCTTCCCATTCCTCCGGTTTATCTGCACTAACATAGCTACTTTCAATGCCATAGTTGGGCAGTAGTTTTTTTATTACCGTATGCGTACTGCCGAAAATAGAATTGCAGGAAAGCAGGTGATCACCAGTTTTTAATAAGGCCATAAACGATGCAAATACAGCAGCCATTCCGGTAGCCATTGCATAACCTGCTTCGGCACCTTCCATTGCAACCATTTTATCAACCAACTCCTGTACGTTTGGATTGCTGAAACGACTATAGATATTGTCATCCGTTTCATCAGCAAAAGCTGCCCTCATTTCTTCTGCAGTATCAAAACAAAAACTGCTTGTTAAAAACATAGGCGTAGCATGTTCCATTTCATTAGTGCGTTCTGTTTGTATGCGAATGGCTTGGGTAATTGGATGCTTCATAATTTTGTGTAAATGGTAAATCGGTAACTTTTACTTAATAAAAATATTTTTGAAACCAGCTATTGTTTTTCAATTAAACATCGTTGTGTCACTCTCTTGTACTATTATTCCTTTTTGCATCAACTATAAAAAATTTACGTTAAGCTATATTGGGTAGGAGAATGATAAGGTTGCATAATTTAAGTTGATAAAAGATGTGGTGCTCAAAGGATGGCGGATAGCAGCGTAAAGCCCGGTGAGGGTTTTGTGTTTTGGCTCTGAGCAGGACTTGCAGCGAATAGCCGCAATTGAAGCTGACTGAAAAACAATGCTTGATAGCCCCGCAATTGCAATTAATTTTACATTAAAACCATTTCAATATTATATAATAACCTGCATCATTAACCTTTAACAACTTCAAACAATTTCAACTACCCTGCCAGTACTAATTGCCAACTCAATTCTGTGCCACTTTTCTTAAGCGTTTCGGCAACTGAACAATATTTATTCATGGATAATTCGCATGCCCTTTCTGCTTTTTCTTTATCTATTGTTCCGGTTAAGGTAAAAACAATTTTAACCTGTTGCCAGCGTGTGGCATCTTTTCCCTGTTCTCTCTCACCTTCAATATGAATAGAAAAATCATCAACCTGCTGGCGCTGTTTTTTTAGGATCATCACTATGTCGATGGCACTGCATCCGCCCAATCCCATCAATAACATTTGCATTGGACGAACACCGTAATTATCGCCACCAGTTTCAATGCTGGTATCCATGCGTACAGTATGTCCATTGGCGTCTGTTGCTTCAAAACCAAAATCTCCTTTTTTCCGTTGAAGGTTTACTGAATTCATTTTATAAAATTTTATACAAATATAAATCCTCAAGCCTTTACTTTGCAACTGTATATTATTTTGATGGAATATTTTAATTACCCCCAACCCTTTGTATTGGAATGTGGTGACACCTTAAATGGTATTACTATTGCGTATAATACCTATGGGCAACTTAATGATGATAAAAGCAATGTAGCATGGGTATGTCATGCCCTTACGGCCAACTCGGATGTAGCAGATTGGTGGACGGGGGTTGTGGGCAGCAAGCATGCCATAGATCCTGCAAAATATTTTATAGTCTGCGCTAATATTTTAGGGTCATGTTATGGGAGCACGGGGCCACTAAGTATTAACCCTGCAACCGATGAACCCTACTTTCATAGTTTTCCTTTTATAACTATCCGGGATATGGTTGAGGCACATATTCTTTTGCGTAAACACCTGCAAATACCGTCAATATTTTTACTTATTGGAGGTAGCATGGGTGGGTATCAGGCCATGGAGTGGTGCATTATGGAAAACAACATTATCCGTAACTTGTTTTTATTGGCTACTTCGGCTACAGAAAGTGCGTGGGGTATTGCCACGCACACAGCACAGCGCCTGAGCATTGAGGCTGATGGCACATGGTTAACATCAAATGAAACTGCTGGGGCAAAAGGCCTGAAGGCCGCTAGGGCAATTGGTATGCTCACTTACCGCAATTATAATATAATGGTTCAAATGCAAAGTGACACTGATACCGAAAAGCTGGATAATTTTAAGGCTTCTTCTTATATTGAGCATCAGGGGGATAAACTAATAAACCGGTTTAATGCCTTTAGTTATTGGTTGCTTACAAAATCAATGGATAGTCACCACATTGCACGTGGTAGAGGTGGAAAAGTTGCAGATGTATTAAAAAATCTTTCTCAACGTACCTTGATAATTGGAATCAGCAGCGATATACTTTGTCCGTTAGTTGAACAGGAGATGCTGGCAAACTGTATTCCCAACTCAGATTTAATGGTAATTGATTCCGATTATGGACATGATGGATTTATGGTTGAATCTGTAATTATCTCTCACCACCTTGCATCCTGGCTGAGTGAATATTAATTTTAACTTTTCTATAATTGTTTTGAGGATATCTTTAGCCTAATTGGAGAGGTTATTGATAATTCGGTGAAAAATGTTATATAATTTATAAAAAAAGTGTAGGAGAAATAATATTCAATGTTTAAACATCGTATATTCGTTTTTTAATACGATCAAACAAACAAAGATGAATACTGGGCTAAAAAAAAATTGGATAAAAAGATTTGTAATTATTGCTGCTATCTTATTGTTAGCCAGTATTGGTTTTATCTGGTATTTGTTTTCAGAAAAATTCGAAGATACCGCTAAAGTAAAAGCTGAATATTCAATACCAGCAGCTCAATTGATTCAGGAATTTAAAACCAATCTTGCAGTTGCTAATAAGAAATATACAGAAAAAATTGTAGCGGTTACAGGACGAGTTACTGAAATAGAAAGTGCAGATACAACAGTTAATATTAAAATGACAGATACAACTTCCGGCTCCTATATAATATTTGCCTTTCAATCACAGGATATGAAAACGGTAAAACAAATTAAGGAGGGTGATAGTATTTCTTTGAAAGGCAGTTGCAGCGGAGGTGAATACAGTAATATTCTGGAATCCCATTTTATTAATTTTAAACGTTGTACCATTAATTAAATCAGACTTCATAAAATTTTAATCAATTAAAAAAACACACACAATGAAAAAAACAATTGTACTATTAGCTTTTGCCTGCAGTGGTTTGGCATTATTTGCTCAAAAGAAAACAACAACTTCGGGAACAGTTAGCTTCGATGCTACCACAAGTTTGGATGCATTGCCAAAGGCTGAAAACAAAACTGTAATAGCAGCTATTGACACAAAGGCTGGAACAGTTATGTTTGAGGCACTTGTAAAAAGTTTTGGTTTTAGTAATCCAATGATGCAGGAACATTTTAATAGTCCAAAATGGTTTGATTCTGAGAAAAATCCCAAAGCTAGTTTTACAGGAACTATTACAAACCCTGCAGATGTAAATTTTGCAAAAGATGGTACTTATAAGGCCAATGTTGCTGGTACACTTACCCTTAAAGGTATTACCAATGATGTAAACACAGATGCAACTATCGAGGTAAAGGGAAAAATGTTGAGCACTAGTGCAACTTTTAAAATTAAACTCGAAGATTATAAAATCAGTAACGCAAATGGTAAATTAGCCGGTGAGCCCACAATTATTGTACTTGCGGAATTCAAGTAAGAAATTTTAAATAACTACATTTTTTTAAGCCTTTACCTTTTTGGTAAAGGCTTTTTTAGTAAGTAAAGCATGCAATAGTTCTTTATCAAAAAAATTGTAGCAAAACCCCCTTTAGTTAAATATTGAGTTTTACAAAAGTGAAAGCGACAGAGTTGATAGGTTTAATTTTGGGTAA
>JAYTTM010000674.1:0-5072 GCA_043745055.1 Chitinophagaceae bacterium
TACCGGATTTTTTTGACCTAAAATAAAAAAGAATTTTTTAGGATCAATTATCTAAAAATATAAAGACTGCCTTTAATGGAGGCAGTCTTTATAAAAAATGCATTTTTACCAATTATGGCGTAACAGTTACAGTAAATTTTTCGGAATCGGGACTGATTCTTCCAACAGTAATTTTAGTATTTGCACTTGTTGCAGTAATAAGTTTTAATGTACCTGTAACTTCGCTACTTCCTGTTGGAACAGTACCAGGAGGAATAGCGACAGTAATTGTACCTTCTAACGTATTTTTTGGAAGTATATAAGTGCCACTTAAGCTAAAATCGCCAGTTATTTTATAGGCTACTGTTACTGGCTCTTGTATTGCCGTACGAACAACCACGCTAAAAGATAGCGTATCACCTTGAACAACTGTTGTTGCGTCATAGGTTTTTAACTCAACGTAAGGAGGGGCTGACTTTGAAAAATCAAAAGTTTGATCGTTATATTTTTTACAACCCGAAAATAGTACTACTGAAAATAATACCACCGGTAGCAATTTATAAATTAGTTTCATATTTTATATTTAAAGTTTTTTAATTAGAGGTCAAACCAAAGCTTTGTAGTAAAAGGAATGGTAGTTTTTGGTGCATTAGTATTTGGAATAATTTCAGCACTTTGAGGATAATCCCACCTTCTTAAGAAACCTCCGGCTGGTGTACCAGCAGGTTGAACCAGTTTAGGAAATTCGCTTCCTTCTGGCCCTGAACGACGCCATTGTAAAAAGGCTTCTTGTGGTCTATCAAGCAAATCAATCCATTGTTGCTTATGAATTTCCAGAACAGGATTGGCTGCTGTTGTTAGTGAAGGAACGGCTGCCAAATAAGTTGCAGATGCATTGCTGTTTATTTTATAGAATGTCATTGCTTCGCTAATACCCATCTTATAAAGTAAATCTGCTTTTGCTAAATCCACGGCAACACCTAAACCTCTTGCATATGCTTCTGCCTGAAAAAACAGTTGTTCCTGATAGGTATAAATTAAATCAGGTGCATCGGCTTTAAATAATGTATTTACATTAATGGATGCTGTATTACTATTACCATCATCTTCTGTTTCTACAGACTTAATTGTAGACGCAGTTGAACCTTTATCAAAATAAACCGGAATTCTCGGGTCATTTAAAGGAGCCATGTACTTAAATACATTGTTATTGCAAAAGAAAAATAAGTTGGCTCCACCAGCATATTGCTTTAACACTTTAAATTTTGGATTTTCTTTTCCTGATTCTGTTGTGTAAGGATATAAAACATCTGCACTACCATCGTCAATCATTCCGCCGGCAGTTAGTAATTGACCAATCTGCGTTGCTTTGGTTGGATCTTTATCTACCATGACCATTAAAATTTTAAACTTTAATGAAGTAGCAAATTTTTTCCATTTTACCATATCGCCCTTGTACAACAAATCGTAGTTGCCAATCTTTAATACACTATTTACATCAATTTGGGCAATGGCTTTATCGAGCAAGGCGAGTATGCCTGCAAAAACATCTGGTTGTGCATCAAACTTAGGATAAGAAATTTCTGTTTTCCATGCTTCTGAAAATGGAATATCACCCCAAATTGTTGTTGCTTCAAACATCATATTTGCCAATAAAATTTTGCACTGGGCGGCGGCGTTATTGTTAACAGTTTTATCACTTTCTGCCTGTTTAATAGCCAATTGAAAATTATTACCAGAGGTGGCGTAATAACCTCTCCAGGTGTTACCCGTACTAAATGGGCTTATATCATACACGTTACTTTTTCCCCATCCAAAATTACCGGCACTTGCCTGGTTTTGAGATAACAGGGCAAAGGGCACATAGGAGTCTCCACCTGTTCTGTTACTGGACCATGCAGTAAGTGCATAGTTAAAAAGCAAATCGGGTGATACTGCTGTTGCAGTATTCGGACTTGAATTGATATCGAGTTTTGGTCCGCAGGATGCAAAAAAAACGAGTGTAGCAATTGCAAGCGTAATTTTTATATTTAGTAGTTTCATTTATTTAGTGTATTAAATTAACAATTAAAAGGACAATCTTACATTCACACCAACTGACCTGGTAGATGGAACGTTATAATATTCAACTCCCTCTCCTATTTGATTAGGGCCAAATACGTTTACTTCCGGATCAACATGTGGTGCGTAGCTTTTCAATATCAATAAATTTCTTGCTTCTATACCTATTTCGGCTCCTTTTACAAATTTCTTTGTTTTGGAACCTAAAGGTATTTGGTAAGAAAAACGAATTTCTCTCAGCTTAACATATGAAGCATCAAAAACGTTGGCGACTGTATTGGAACCTTGAAAGTTCTGCTGCCAGTAATCCTGCATACTTTGTACAGGTATGGTATTTGGTAAATATTTACCATCAGTAGTTTTATAAACGCCTTTATCTACAAATACCTTCCCCCTGTTAGCTAGTGTTTCATAAGCTAAACCACTGGTGCGTAAACCAGAAACTGTGCCTGAGAACATTACACCACCTTGCCTGATATCAATCAAGCCACTTAAAGAAAATCCTTTGTAAGAGAAGGTATTGTTGATACCCATTGTCCACTCCGGGAACATATCGCCCAGCCTTACATCCGCTTTTGTTTGACGAAGACCAGTGCTTTGGTTGATAACAATATTCCCTGATGGATCTCTTAACCAATCAACACCCCAGATACCAAAAGTTTGGCCTGGCGAAGCTTTAATTACCAATCCACTGTAGGCACTGTTTAATGTGTAAGATTGTAAACCTGCACTTAGCTCATCCACCACTTGTTTATTTTTGTTGAAATTTAAATCAATATTCCAGGAAAAGCCCCTTAGATTTTTTAAAGGCTGTAATCTTAAATCAATTTCAAACCCTTTGTTTGTGATTGAACCAGCGTTGATAGATTTAGTGAAATAACCAGTTGATAATGGCACTTCAATACCAATAATCTGGTCACTAGTTTTTGTTTTATAGTAGGTAGCTTCTAATTGAATTCTGCTATCAAAGAAACGTAATTCAGCACCAACTTCTACGGAAGCCTGATTTTGAGGTTTTAAGTTTACATTAGGTAATTGAGCTGGACCTGAAAAGCCTAACAATCCACCTGCAGTAGGGAAGGTTCCATTTAAACCATACTGAACAAAATAAGATGTGGCTGGCGTGTAAGTAAAGTCTAAACTATAAGGATCTGTACCGCTACCCACATTTGCATAACCGGCACGGATTTTACCAAAGTTCAAAATTTTACTTTTGTTCATCAACTCTGTAAAAACAAAACTACCACTTACAGAGGGATAGAAATAAGACCGGTTGTTTTTTGGAAGGGATGAGTTCCAGTCATTACGTCCAGTAACGTTTATGAAAGCATAGTTTTTATAGCTCAGGCCAATGTCCCCAAAAATACCCACCAAAGAGTTTCTTTGAAAGTAGTTGTTTGGGTCTTTAGTAGCGGCATTACCTAATGTGTACAAATTATCTACTGTAAGGTTTTGAGCAGAAACACCCAACGACCTGAAGCTGTTTTGAAAATAGTTATTACCGACAATTACTTTTAAATCAAGGTCTTTTATGATGTTCTTTTTCTCAGCAGTTACAATTAAATCATTGTTTAGGTTGTTATTGTAAATCTGGTTAAGGCTGAAGGCGCCGTCTAATTGACCGAAAGTACCCTTACGTGTTTTTGTTCTTCTAAACTCATTGTAAAAATCGGTACCGAGGTTATCGGAAATAGTTAGCCAACTTAAAGGTTTGTAAGATAGAATTACATTGCCTACTACCCTGTCAAGTTCATTGTTATTTTGATTGTTATTGATAATCCAGTAGGGATTATTACCTGTTTTATCCGTGCTTAAAGCAATCTGGGCACCGGTTAGCGGATCAACATAATTGTTTCTTAATTTATCCAGATCAAGTGTTCTTGGAAAAAGTGTTGCAGCAGTTAACACATTCGGGTCGTTGGCACTTTGTGTTGGCCTGCCTATTGAAGTAGTGCGAATATAGCTAATAGTAGTACGGGCAGATAATTTATCATTAAATGTTCTGCCTGCATTCAGGTTAATATTATATCTGCTTAATTTAGATCCCGGCACAATGCTGGTTTGATCTGTGTTACCAATACTTAAGCGATAATCAGTATTTTCAGAACCACCGGCAACACTTACGGTATTGATAGCGCTGATGCCGGTTTGGTAAAAGTTTTTAACGTTATCAGGAAAAGCTTTTAACGTAACATCGTCTCCTTTAAAATCCTTCACTTTTACATCTTGTACATCGCTGATTTTAGGTCCCCATCCGTTTACAAATTTTAAACTATAAACACCATAATTACCATTGGAATACTCATTTTGAAATTCTGGTAATTTCAATGCATTGTCAAAGCGGTAAGATGAATTAACTGTAACCGCAGCCGTTGCTCTTCTGCTACCTTTTTTGGTAGTAATTACAATTGCGCCATTCTTTCCTCTTGAGCCATATAATGCTGTTGCGGCAGCACCTTTTAGCACAGTAATAGTTTCCACATCATCTGAGTTAATATCACCTGCCCTATTGCCATAATCTACACTTCCGTTGCCAAATGTATTTCCTGGAGAAGAGTTATCTAATGGCAACCCATCAATAACAAACAGAGGCTGTGGCGAACCAGACAAAGAACTTGTACCACGGATAACTACTTTAGAACCACCACCAACAGTACCTGACTGGCCAGTTACCCGTACACCAGAAATTTTACCAGCAAGTGCGTTTACTATATTAGTTTCTCTTGCTTTTGTAATTTCATCGCCTTTTATCGTAGCAACAGAATAACCTAGTGATTTTGCGCTTCTGGAAATTCCGATAGCTGTAACCACCACTTCATTCAATACTGCATTGGAAGGCACCATTAAAACAGAAACTTCATTTTTACCTGTAATGTTTACTTGCTGTTCAATAAAATTTAATGATGTAATTACAAGGGTTTTTGCAGATGCCGGAACTGAAATAGAAAAACTACCATCTGTTGTAGTTGTAGTTCCAGACTGGGATCCTTTAATAATTATTGAAACGTTGGATATTCCAACACCTTGTTCAT
>JAYTTM010000675.1:0-1385 GCA_043745055.1 Chitinophagaceae bacterium
TCTGCAATATGGATGAGTGGAATTTGGATGGATGCCTGCACCTTGTCTGCGATATAATGCATGGTATTAGCACCAATCAAAATACAATCAGCACCTGCCCGTTCCAGTGTTTGCGCCACTTTGCAAATAATGGCAGCAATAGCATCCCAATCGCCGGCAACAGTTAATGTTTTAATTTCTTCAAACTCTACTGAGTACATTAGCATTTTACAGGAGCTTACGCCTCCCAGTTTTTCGTTGGTCAGCTGGTTGAGCAAACGATAATAATCCATGGAGGAAAGCCAGGTGAGGCCTCCAATAAATCCGATTGTCTTCATGAGGTGAAGGTAGAATATGTTTTAAAAGGTTGGCTTGAAATTGTAAAAATATTTGCTGCCAGTGGTTACTGCTAATTAAAAGATATGCTGTACAGTAGCCGATAGCTATTGGCTGCGAATCCCGAAAAAAATCGGGACAGGCCAACGACGCTAAATTATTTTCCAATGCTGGTTTCAAAAAAAATATAAAAGGTATCCAATTAAATGAAAAGATAATTTACATCAGGATGCCATGCAATTGATTATTTTTATTAAATACAATTATTTTAATGAAACGATTGCTGCAACGGATATTAACTAAACCAGTTATCTGGCTGGCCAATAAGTTTTCCAGCAGGCCCAACCTGCAAAGGGTACACACTGCATTAACTGAATTGTATCAGCACTGCCTGAATAATCCCGGTAAAAAAGGATTGGTGCTGGAAATGGATGCGGCGCATGCCCGTTTTATTATTTTCAGCGATCAGCATAAAGGAGCTAAGGATGGCAGTGATGATTTTATGAAAGCAGAGCCCAATTACCTGCATGCATTGCAATATTATTTAGAACAGAATTTTCATTTTATTTCTTTAGGCGATGAAGAAGAGTTATGGGAAAACCTGGTGGGGCCGGTAAAAGCACACAATAAAAAAAGTATTGCATTGCAAAAGGAATTTCTATTAAAGCAACGTTATACAAAAGTATTTGGCAATCATGATACCTTCTGGAATAATGATCCCTTTGCCGGCATACAATTAAAGAGCATGTACGATACAACCGTCAATATTTACGAAGCTGTATTGCTAAAACTAAAAATTGAACAAAGTGATATTGAAATTTTTTTAACCCATGGTCACCAGGGTGACGGGCTTAGTGATACCAATTGGTTTAGTGCCTGGTTTGTGGGGAGGGTGTGGGCGCCGCTACAAAGTTTTTTAAACTTAAACCCCAATTTACCAGCTACTAACGATCAGCTAAAAACGCTGCACAACCGCTTTATGTATGAGTGGAGCAAACAGGAAAATAATCCTGTACTAATTACCGGACATACGCACCAGCCGGTGTTTGCATCGCTTACCCATTTGGAAA
>JAYTTM010000676.1:0-1383 GCA_043745055.1 Chitinophagaceae bacterium
TAAGGACTGTTTAAAAATATCCTTTTGAGTATCGTATTTTGGCGTGGTGTTTTCCAAACCTTTTAAGGCATCTGTCATTGGCAAATCGCCTACTTTCAAGCTCATATTTACAAAAATGTAAGCTTTAAAGAATTTAGCCAATGCAGCGTACGGGTTATTATCGCCAGATGCTTTTGCTGCTTCTTTTTCCATTGCAGTTACATTGCGCAAAGTGCCGTAATCTAAATTTGCCGAACCTGTCCAATATTCGTTGGTACCATAGTAAGTGTAAGTAGATAAGGTATTTTGTGAAAATTTATCTTCATCTCCACCAGGGAATACTACGATATCATTTTCAATTTGCCTTAAAAGTAAATAGGCCGGAACCGAAACCGGCTGATTGGGATTTCTTGAATAATCTTCAAACTTTTTGCTGCAACCGCCTGCCAGTATTGTAGCAGAGAGTGCAAAAGCAATGATTAATTTATTATTTTTCATTTGATGTTTTTAAAAATTAGCTGATAGTTTTTATTAAATTAAAAAACAAAATTTACGTTAACGCCATAGCTACGTGTAGTGGGAGTTTGCAAATTTTGTTCCCTGTTGTTGCCATTGTATCTGTCACGGCCAGAATATTGATCCACGTCTATATCACGAAAACGGGAAGGGAAGAAATAAAGCAGGTTACGACCTACCAACGACATATCAATTTTAGAAATAAAGCCCTTTTTACCCAGGTACTTTTGTGGTATAGAATAAGTAATTACCACTTCTCTTAATTTGGCATAAGTTTTTGCAACAGAGGTATGTTCAAAATCATTAAAATAACTGCTCACATAATCTTGTATGAATTTGGCCTTAGAATTATTAGGAGAAAATTTTAAGGAAGCCATATTTGTAATTACGCCGGTTGTAGGGTTATATTCAATAGCAACTCCATTGGAAACCTGTACACCTTCACCAATATAGGTACCTGCAAAACCTGGTTTTATATCAAAACTACCCGAGGCTTGATTGTAGATAATATTCTGTGCCTCAATTGCTCTGGCTGCACCTACTGCACCCTGAACTGTAAAAATATTACTACCACCCTCAATGCCTTTTCTCATTACACGATCCTGAATAATACCGCCTACTTTACCATCGAACTGGAAAGAAAAACTGAAAGATTTATAACTAAACCTGTTACCAACAGACCAGCTATAATCAACATCAGCATTACCAACGTATTGTGCTTTTTGCAGATAAACCGGATACCCAGCACTATTATTAATTACCTGCCCTTGTGGCGTTTTAGCGGTTACCCCTGCGTATAGCTTATCAACTCTATCCCCTTGGTGAAACTGATAATTTTCGAAACTGGTTGGCAAATCTTTGTAAATTTCTTTGTAGGTAGACCAGTTT
>JAYTTM010000677.1:0-1381 GCA_043745055.1 Chitinophagaceae bacterium
CCTTCCTTATCCACTAATCCTGGCACAGCCGCTTTGCCAGCTACTGGCCCCCAGCGATACGCATCCCATTCTGCAGTAAGTGTTAAGTGCAATCCGGCATCAATGCCTGGATGTTCTTTAAGATAGTGTACAAAACCTGGCACCCAGGGGCAGGGCATCATTACACTTACAGAGTTAGCGACTCCTTTTGCAATGGCATTTATGGCACCCACATTAGAATCGTAACTCATGCCTGCATCATCTATGTGCAGAATGAGCACACGGGCACCTTTAGGATAACCTAATTTTTCTGCATAGGTACTATCCAATGTTTGTGCAGCACACATTTGCTGTACAATAATAAAGAAAAACAGGGTGATTGTTTTAGAAATAGTCATAGAATAAATGTAAGAATATTTATTACAATAAACCGGCAAAACAAAAAAAGAAGTACATACTTAGGCACTTGCCTGTGTAGTTTGTGTATGTGAAACACTGTTATTATGCTTCTACAAAGTTCATATCAATAAACCCTTTATGCTTAGCCTCGGTTCTGCCAGGGAACCATAGCAGCTTGAAAAAAAAGTGTAGAAGATAAATTGCAAAAGTTCAGCGATGTTTGTTAAGCCTGAAGTGAATCTGATTGCGAAGAAATACTGAAGCTCTCAATGGCCTGCCATGCTTGAACAAAGTCTCCATGTTGGCTGAAGTGGCTACTGTAATGACTTTAAAATAGTGACAATTTTTTCTTTTAATTCCGGAATATTATTTTTAATAATTTCCCAAACTAAACTGGTGTCAATACCAAAGTATTCGTGGGCAAATACATTCCGCATTCCAACTATTTGTGCCCATTCAGTCTTTTAAAATTTGGATTTTAATTCTATAGATATATGATTACTAGCTTCGCTAATTATTTCCATTTGCTTTATACATGCAAATCGCATTATTGAGTTTTCGAGAAACATGGAAAGGTCTGCGGAAATTAAATATGTATGAATTTCTTCAACTGCATCAAGAATATGTTGCAACCTTATTTTATCTCCTAATTCACTTTTCATATATTAAACGCTTTTCCATGTCAACAAGAGGTTTAATATATTTCGACAACCCATTTGAAGAAACCAAATCCACTTCCTTGTTCAATAACTTTTCCAAATCAAGTTTCATTTGAATAAACTGTAGTCCTATTTTTTTACTGTAATCTAAATCTACTAAAATATCTATATCGCTTTTACTATCGGCAATTCCCTTAACATAGGATCCAAATAAGTATGCTTTCAAAACAGGGCGAGTTTTGAAGTAATCTTTAATTGATTCTATTTTAATGTTATCTAAAGTCATGGAATTAATATACAAAATCATAAAGAAGAAAGTTGTCCAAGGCCATTTCTGCTAACTG